>JBBRWI010000014.1:0-33079 GCA_038249305.1 Acetobacterales bacterium | reverse complement strand
CACCATGGCCTTCATGACGATCTTCGGCATCGTGCTGCAGGTGGTTGTGCTGCGGCCGCTGATCGGTGAGCCGGTGATCAGCGTCATCATGGCGACGGTCGGGCTGTCGATCTTCTTCCAGGCGCTGATGAAGTGGATTTTCGGCGTTTTCGCCAAGCCCTTCCCGCCGATTTTCGCGGCCGAGCGGATCGACGTGCTGGGGTTGCAGGTGCAGCCGGTCTATCTGCTGTCGCTCGCCGTCTCGCTCTGCATCATGGCCGGCTTCTGGTGGTTCTTCACCTTCAGCAAGCATGGGCTGGCGATGCGGGCGACCGCCTTCGACCAGCAGGTGGCGCAATCGCTCGGCGTGTCGGTGCCGAAGGTTTTTGCGATGTCCTGGGCCATTTCGGCGGTGGTGTCCTCGGTCGCGGGGGTGGTGGTGGGCGTGGTGAACGGAGTGTCCTCGGCGCTGTCCTTCTACGGCATCAAGGTGTTTCCGGCCGTGATCCTGGGCGGGTTGGATTCCATCGTCGGCGCGGTGCTCGGCGGGCTGATCGTCGGCGTGCTGGAGAACCTGGCGCAATGGGTGGACAGTGAGTTCCTGAACTGGGGCAACATGACCCAGATCGCGCCGTTCTACGCGCTGGTGCTGATCCTGCTGATCAAGCCCTATGGCCTGTTCGGCACGAAGAACATCGAACGTGTCTGAGCTTCGGCCGGCGGGCGACTACCGCACCAGCTACGCCGCCGACATGACGGTATTCCCGACGCGGAACAGCAGGCTCGCCATGCTGGCCGGCATCGCGCTGGCCTGTGCGGCGCCGCTCGCCTTCGGGCGTTACGAGTTGGGGCTGATGATCAACATCGGCTTCTTGGGGATCGCGGCGCTGGGGCTGAACATCCTGGTGGGCTTTACCGGCCAGATCAGCATCGGGCACGCGGCCTTCTTCGGCTTCGGCGCCTTCCTCTCGGCCTGGCTGCACGAGACCTTCCATATTCCCGTCATCCTCTGCATCCCCCTGGCAGGCTTGGGGACTGCGGTCGTGGGCCTGTTCTTCGGCCTGCCGGCGGCGCGGCTGAAGGGTCTGTACCTGGCCATCGCGACCCTGGCCGCGCAATTCATCCTGGAGGATTTCTTCGCCCGTGCGCGCTGGTTCACCGGCGGCGTGGCGGGGCGGATGACCGAAAGCGTGGTGGTCGCGGGCTTCGCCTTCGACCGCGAGGAGACGTATTTCTACGTTGTGCTGTTCTTCGTGGTCGTGATGTTCCTCGGCGCCGCCAACCTGATGCGGACGCGCGACGGGCGGGCGCTGGTGGCGGTGCGGGACCACTACCTTTCGGCCGAGGTGATGGGCATCAACCTTGCCTACTACCGCACGCTGTCCTTCGCCATCTCCTCCTTCTACGCCGGCATCGGCGGCGCGCTCTACGCGCATTACCTGTTGTTCGTTTCGGTGGAGGCCTTCAACATCCTCTTCTCCATCCAGTTCCTGGGGATGGTGATCATCGGGGGGCTCGGCAGCGTCATGGGCAGCCTGATGGGTGCTGCCTTCATGGTGCTGCTGCCGGAGGTGGTGCAGGGGTTGGCGGACCAGTTGGCTGGCGGGTCGATCGACCGCGCGATCAAGCTCGGCACCAATATCTCCTTCCTGCGGGAGATGGCGGTCGGTGCCGCGATCATTCTGTTCCTGGTGTTCGAGCCGAATGGCCTCGCGCATCGTTGGCGCCTGATCAAGGCGTATTGGAAACTCTATCCCTACTCGCATTGAACGGAGGAAACACAATGAGAAAAACACTTCTGGCGGCCGTCGCCGCCCTCTGCGCCGGCCCGGTGCTGGCCCAGCCCATCCCGGTCGGGCATCTGATGGACAATTCGGGCGCGACCTCGGACGTGGGTCTGCCCTATGGCCAGGGGGTGCAGGACACGCTGGCCTGGGTGAATGCGAGCAGGCGCGGCGTAGCCGGGCGGCCGATCAACGTGCTTGGCTTCGACTACGGCTATGCCGCCCCCCGCGCGGTCAGCCAGTACCAGGCCTGGTCGCGCGATCGCGTGGTCGCAATCCAGGGCTGGGGCACCGCGGATACCGAGGCGCTGACCCGCTTCGTCACCCGCGACCGCATCCCCTACATCTCGGGCTCCTATTCCGCAGCCCTGACCGATGCCGCCGGGCGCAGTGGGCGCCAGGGGGTTGAGGCGACGCCGTTCAACTTCTTCTACGGCCCGTCCTACAGCGATGCGCTGCGCGGCATGCTGCAATGGGCCAAGCAGGATTGGGACCGCAGCGGCCGCACGGGCCGCCCCAAGTATGTCCATATGGGCGCCAACCATCCCTATCCGAATTCGCCCAAGGAAGCGGGCGAAACCCTGGCGCGGGACCTCGGCTTTGATGTGCTGCCGGCGATCCAGTTCGCGCTGACCCCGGGCGACTACACCGCGCAATGCCTGACCCTGCGCAACCAGGGCGCCAACTACGCCTATCTGGGCAATACTGCGGGCTCGAACCTGTCGGTGCTGCGCTCCTGCCAGACCGCCGGGGTGCAGGTGCAGTTCCTGGGCAATGTTTGGGGCATGGACGAGAACGCGATGAAGGCTGCCGGCACCGCCGCGAACGGCGTGGTCTTCCCGGTGCGCACCGGCGTCGTCTGGGGCCAGGCGGCACCGGGCATGGAAACGGCGCAGGCAATCAGCCGCGCGACCGACCCCAACGCGTATCGCACCGTGCATTACCTGGCCGGCATGTGCGCCGCGATGCTGATGGTCGAAGCGATGGAAACCGCCGCCGCGAACAACGGCGCGATCTCCGGCGAACGCATCCGCGACGGCTTCTACGCCCGGCCGAACTGGGTGCCGGCCGGCTTCGCGGGGCTGTGCAACCCCTCGACCTTCACGACCGAGGATCATCGCGGCACGCTGCGGGTCGCCCTGTATCGCGCTGTCGTGACCGGCAATACCGCCCAGGGCACGGTCGGCGATTTGATGGCGAACGGCACGATGAAATTGGAACCGGTGCAGGTCATCGAACTCGAACGGCGCCGCGACTGGCTCGGCTGGTAAGCCCATGCCGGACGCGCAGATACCGGCGTCGCCGCCGCTCCCTGCTGTGGAGCGGCCACTCCTCGAAGTGAACAACATCGAGGTGGTCTACAGCGACGTCATCCTGGTGCTGCGCGGCCTGTCGCTGAAGGTGCCGGAAGGGCAGATCGTCGCCCTCCTCGGCGCCAACGGCGCGGGCAAATCCACCACGCTCAAGGCCATCTCGGGCCTGCTGAAAACCGAGGACGGCGCCGTCACGCGCGGCGAAGTCCGCTTCGCCGGCGAGCGTATCAACGGCATCGACCCGCACATGATCGTCCGGCGCGGCATCTTCCAGGTGATGGAAGGCCGCCGCATCATCTCCGACATGACGGCGCTGGAGAATCTGCGCCTTGGCGCCTTCACCCGCAGCGACAGCGAAGTCGGGGCCGATATCGAGCGTGTCTTCGACTATTTCCCAAGGCTCAAGGAACGCACGGGCCTGGCGGGCTACCTCTCCGGCGGCGAGCAGCAAATGCTGGCGATCGGGCGCGCATTGATGGCACGCCCGAAGCTGATCCTGATGGACGAGCCGTCGATGGGCCTGTCGCCCATGCTGGTGCAGGAGGTTTTTGGCATCATCCGCAAGATCAACCAGGACCTCGGCGTGACCATCCTGCTGGTGGAGCAGAACGCGCGGATGGCGCTGTCGGTCGCGACCTACGGCTACGTGATGGAACAGGGCAAGGTGGTGCTGGACGGGCCGGCGACGGATCTGGCCGATAATGAGGATGTGAAGGAATTCTACCTCGGCGGGCATGGCGCCGAGCGCAAATCCTTCCGCAACCTCAAATCCTTCAAGCGCCGGAAACGCTGGCTGTGACCGAGGCTTTTCGCAGCCCCGACCAGCGCGCCGCCGATACCGCGCGCGACCTGCCGCGGGCGCTGGCCCATGCGCGCCGGGCCGCGGCCTATGCCGACCTGCCGGACGCGCCGCTCGCCCGCCTGCCGGTCAGCCGCAAGGCCGACCTGATCGCGGCCCAGGCCGCATCGCCCCCCTTCGGCGGCATGAACCCGGTGCCGATTGGCGCCTTCGCGCGGGTGTTCGTCTCGCCCGGCCCGATCGTGGAGGGCGCGGGTTTCGGCCCCGATCCCTTCCGCTTCGCCCGCGCGCTGCAAGCGACGGGCCTGCGCGCGGGTGACCTGCTGCACAATTGCTTCGCCTACCACTTCACCCCAGCGGGATTCATGCTGGAAGGTGGGGCGCATGCGCTCGGCTGCCCGGTGTTTCCCGCCGGCACCGGCAATACCGAACAGCAGGCGCGGGCGATGGCGACGCTGCGCCCCGCCGCTTACTGCGGCACGCCGGACTTCCTGAAATCCATTCTGGAAAAGGCCGACGAACTCGGGCTCGACGTATCGTCGCTGCGCCTGGGGCATGTCTCGGGCGGGGCCTATCTGCCAGCCCTGCGCGCCTTCTACGCCGCGCGCGGACTGACGGTTCGCCAGTCCTACGCCAGCGCCGATGCCGGCGTGATCGCCTATGAAACCGAGGCCAATGACGGCCTTGTCGTGGACGACGGCGTGCTGGTCGAAATCACCCGCCCCGGCACCGGCGACGTGCTGCCGGATGGCGAGGTCGGCGAGGTTCTGGTGACCACGCTGTCAGCCAGCACCGCCTGGCCGCTGGTGCGGTTTGCGACCGGCGATTTGTCGGCGGTGCTGCCCGGCCCATCGCCTTGCGGCCGCACCAACATGCGGCTGCGCGGCTGGATGGGCCGCGCCGACCAGGCGGCCAAGGTGCGCGGGATGTTCGTGCGGCCCGAACAGATCGCTGCCGCCCTGCGCGCCGTGCCGGCAGTCACCCGCGCAAGGCTGGTGATCAGCCTGGACGGCACGCGCGATGTGATGGTGCTGCGCGCCGAAGCCGCCGACCCAGGCATCGCCGAAACCCTGGTCGCAGCACTGGCCGATGCCACCAAGCTGCGCGGCACGGTCGAGATCGTGCCCCCCGGCAGCCTGCCCAACGACGGCCGCGTGATCGAGGACGCCCGGCCGGCGCCATGACCGGCTGGGACATCCCGCGACGCTGCAACATTGCCTTCGAGGCCTGCGACCGCTGGGCCGACGGTTCGGGCCGCCCCGCCATCCACCACCTGCGTGAGGACGGGCGGGTCGAGACCTGGTCCTTCGATGCGCTGCACGCCGCCTCTGCCCGCTTGGCCAATACCTTGCTGGCCCATGGGGTCGTGGCCGGCGACCGCGTCGCCGTGCTGCTGCCGCAGGGGCCGCAGACCGCCGTCGCGCATCTGGCCGCCTACCGCATGGGCGCCATCGCGGTGCCGCTGTTTGTGCTGTTCGGCCCCGATGCCCTGGCCTTCCGCCTGCGCGACTGCGGCGCCGTCGCCCTGGTGACCGACACCGAGGGTGCGGAGAAAACCGCCCGATTGGGCCTGCGCTGCGTGCTGGCCATTGGCGGCGGGGCAGGGGCCAGGGACCTCGCCACCGAAACCGCCCGCGCCAGTGATCGCCATGCGCTGGTCGCCACCGGCCCGGACGATCCCGCGCTGATCATCTACACCAGCGGCACCACCGGGAACCCCAAGGGCGCGCTGCACGGCCATCGCGTGCTGCGGGGCCATCTGCCCGGGGTCACCATGCCGCATGACGGCTTCCCGCAACCGGGCGACCTGATGTGGACGCCGGCGGATTGGGCCTGGATCGGCGGCCTGCTGGATGTGCTGCTGCCGTCGCTGTTCCACGGCGTGCCGGTGCTGGCGCATCGGGCCCCGAAATTCGACCCCGAGGCCGCGCTGACCCTCATGGCGCGGCACGGCGTGCGCAACGCCTTCCTGCCGCCGACGGCGCTGAAGATGTTGGCGATGGTGCCCGATGCGGCGCGTTTCGGCGCCCGGCCGCGCAGCATCGGGTCGGGTGGGGAATCCCTCGGCACGGCGATGCTGGACTGGGGACGCGCGACGTTCGGCGTGCCGATCAACGAATTCTATGGCCAGACCGAATGCAACCTGGTGGTCAGCGGCTGTGCCTCCCTGTTCCCGCCCGCGCCGGGCAGCATGGGCCGCGCGGTGCCGGGGCATACCGTCGCGATCCTGGACGCCACGGGCCGGGCGCTCACCGAGGCCGAGGGCGCCATCGCAGTGCGCGCACCCGACCCGGTGATGTTCCTCGGATACTGGAACAACCCCGCTGCCACGGCGGAGAAATACCAGGGTGACTGGCTGCTGACCGGCGACCGCGGGCGGATCGACGCCGCCGGCAACATCTTCTTCATCGGGCGCGACGATGACGTGATCACCTCGGCCGGCTATCGCATCGGCCCTGGCGAGATCGAGGACAGCCTGCTGCGCCACCCCGCCGTCGCCATGGCGGCCGTGGTCGGCGTGCCCGATCCGCTGCGCACCGAAAGGGTCACCGCCGTCATCGTGCCCAGGCCGGGTTTCCCGCCCGATGCCACGCTGGCCGCCGCCATCCAGGACCATGTGCGCCGCCACATCGCCGCCCATTGCTACCCGCGGGAGGTCGTCTTCGCCACCGACCTGCCGATGACCACCACCGGCAAGGTGATGCGCGGCGTCTTGCGCGCGACCCTGGCGGCGCGCGACAAGACGGGGCCGGGAGGCGCCTGACCATGCTGCAAAACTCCACCTTCCCCCAACTCGACCACATGCTGGGCGAGGATGTGGACATGCTGCGCGACACGGTGCGCGGCTTTTCCGCCGCCCGCGTCGCCCCGATCGCGGCCGAGATCGACCGCTCGGACGAATTCCCCCGCTACCTCTGGCCGGAAATGGGCGCCCTGGGCCTGCACGGCATCACGGTGCCCGAGGAACGCGGCGGCAGCGGCATGGGCTACCTCGCGCATTGCGTGGCGATGGAGGAGGTCAGCCGCGCCTCGGCCAGCGTCGGCCTCTCCTACGGCGCGCATTCCAACCTTTGCGTCAACCAGATCGAGCGCAACGGCACGCCGGCGCAACGGGCGCGGTATCTGCCCAAACTGATCAGCGGCGAGCATCTGGGCGCGCTGGCGATGAGCGAACCCGGGGCCGGCAGCGACGTCGTCTCGATGAAACTCCGGGCCGAGAAGCGCGGCGACCGTTGGGTGCTGAACGGCACCAAGATGTGGATCACCAATGCGCATTACGCCGAGACGATCATCGTCTATGCCAAGACCGATGCCGCAGCCGGGCCGAAAGGCATCACCGCCTTCATCGTGCAGCGCGATTTTCCGGGTTTTGCCGCCTCCCAGAAACTCGACAAGCTCGGCATGCGCGGATCGCCCACCAGCGAGTTGGTCTTTACCGATTGCGAGGTGCCGGAGGAGAATGTGCTCGGCGCGCTGAACGGCGGCGTGCGGGTGCTGATGTCTGGGCTGGACTACGAACGCGCGGTGCTGGCGGCGGGGCCGCTCGGCATTTTGCAGGCGTGCCTGGATGTGGTGGTGCCCTATATCCACGAGAGAAAGCAGTTCGGCCAGCCGATCGGCGAGTTCCAGTTCATCCAGGGCAAGGTCGCGGACATGTACACCGCGCTGAACGCGGCCCGTGCCTATGTCTATGCTGTGGCGCGGGCCTGCGATGCGGGCAAGACCACGCGCAAGGATGCAGCGGGCGCGATCCTTTTCGCCGCCGAGGCCGCGACGAAAGCCTCGCTCGATGCAATCCAGATTCTGGGCGGCAACGGCTACATCAACGACTACCCGACCGGCCGCCTGCTGCGCGATGCGAAACTCTATGAGATCGGCGCCGGCACCAGCGAAATCCGCCGCCTGCTGATCGGCCGCGAACTGTTCCGGGAAACCGCGTGACCGACACCCGCGCCCCGGAATTTCTGGCGCGCGCCGCGCATATGCGTGGCCTGGTCGCGACCTTGCGCGAACGTGCGGCGGCGGCCGCCCTGGGCGGACCCGAACCCTCCCGCCAGCGCCATGTCGCGCGGCAGAAACTGCTGCCGCGCGACCGGGTGGAGGCGCTGCTCGATCCCGGTGCGCCGTTCCTCGAACTCTCGCCGCTGGCGGCGCATGGGATGTATGGCAATGAGGTACCCGGGGCGGGGATGATCACCGGCCTCGGCCGCGTATCGGGCCGGGTCTGTGTCATCGTCGCCAATGATGCGACGGTAAAGGGCGGGTCCTACTATCCGCTGACGGTGAAGAAACATCTGCGCGCGCAGGAGATCGCCGCGCAAAACCGGCTGCCCTGCATCTATCTGGTGGACAGCGGCGGCGCCAACCTGCCGAACCAGGATGAGATCTTTCCCGACCGTGACCACTTCGGCCGCATCTTCTTCAACCAGGCCAATATGTCGGCGGCCGGCATCCCGCAGGTCGCGGCGGTCCTCGGTTCCTGTACCGCCGGTGGCGCCTATGTGCCCGCGATGTGCGACGAGGCGGTGATCGTCAAGGACCAGGGCACCATCTTCCTCGCCGGCCCGCCGCTGGTGAAGGCTGCGACCGGGGAGATCGTCACCGCCGAGGATCTGGGCGGCGCCGATGTCCATACCCGCCTGTCGGGCGTCGCCGACCACTATGCGCTGGACGACCTCGATGCCCTCGGCCGCGTGCGCCGCATCGTCGCGACCTTCCCCGCGCAACCCGCCGTCGAACGCATCGCATCCCGCCCGCCGCTGCACGACCCGGCCGAACTCGACGGGCTGATCCCCGAGGATGTCCGCACCCCCTATGACGTGCGCGAGGTGATTGCCCGCATCGTCGATGCCAGCGCTTTCGACGAGTTAAAGCAGCGCTATGGCGCGACCCTGGTCTGCGGCTTTGCCCATGTCCACGGCATCCGCATCGGCATCCTGGCCAACAACGGCATCCTGTTTTCCGAATCCGCCCAGAAGGGCGCGCATTTCGTCGAATTGTGCAGCCAGCGGCGCGTGCCCCTGCTGTTCCTGCAGAACATCTCGGGCTTCATGGTCGGCCGCAAATACGAAACCGGCGGCATCGCCAAGGACGGCGCGAAACTCGTCACCGCCGTCGCCACCACATCGGTGCCCAAGATCACCGTGCTGATCGGCGGCAGTTTCGGGGCCGGCAACTACGGCATGTGCGGCCGTGCCTATTCGCCGCGCTTCCTGTTCACCTGGCCGAACAGCCGCATCAGCGTGATGGGCGGCGAACAGGCGGCCGCGGTGATGGCGACGCTGCGGCGCGACAATATCGAGGCGAAAGGCGGCACCTGGGCGCCCGAGGAAGAAGCCGCCTTCAAGGCGCCCATCGCCCGCAAATACGAAACCGAGGGCGATCCCTACCACGCGACCGCCAGGCTCTGGGACGACGGCATCATCGCCCCCGCCGATACCCGCGACGTGCTGGGCCTGGCTTTTGCCGCGGCCATGCAGGCGCCGATCCCGGAAACGCGCTTCGGACTGTTCAGGATGTGATCGGCGCCCTGCTCATCGCCAACCGCGGCGAAATCGCCGTCCGCATCATGCGCACCGCGCGGCGCATGGGCATCCGCTGCATCGCCGTGTTCAGCGACGCCGACCGCGACGCGCTGCATGTGGCGATGGCGGATGAGGCGGTGCCCATCGGCCCATCCCCGGCGCGGGACTCATATCTCCGCGGCGATGTGATCCTCGATGCGGCCCGCCGTACCCGCGCCGAGGCGATCCACCCCGGCTACGGCTTCCTGTCGGAGAACGCGGACTTTGCAGAAGCCTGCGCTGCCGCCGGCATTGTGTTCATCGGCCCGCCCGCCGCCGCGATCCGCGCGATGGGCAGCAAGGCTGCGGCAAAAACCCTGGCGGCGCAGGCCGGCGCGCCGATCCTGCCGGGCTACCATGGCGAGGATCAGTCCGATGCACGCCTGATCCACGAAGCCGCCCGCATCGGCTTCCCCCTGCTGATCAAGGCGACGGCCGGCGGCGGCGGGCGCGGCATGCGCGGCGTGACCGAAGACCGCGAATTCGCGCCCGCCCTGGCCGCCGCCCGCCGCGAATCCCTGGCCGCCTTCGGCGATGACCGGGTGCTGCTGGAACGCTGGCTGCAACGCCCGCGCCATGTCGAGGTGCAGGTCTTTGGCGATACCCATGGCCGCGTGGTCGCGCTGTCCACCCGCGACTGTTCCATCCAGCGCCGCCATCAGAAAGTGCTGGAGGAGGCCCCGGCACCCGACCTGCCGCCGGCGCTGATCGCCCGCCTGGAAGCCAGCGCGGTCGCCGCAGCGCGGGCCGCCGGCTACGTCAACGCCGGCACGGTGGAGTTTGTCGTCGAGGGTGACGCGGCCTCCTTTCTGGAGATGAACACCCGGCTCCAGGTCGAACATCCGGTCACGGAAATGGTGCTCGGCCTCGACCTCGTGGAATGGCAACTCCGGGTCGCGGCGGGTGAGGCGTTGCCCGCGCACTGGCCGCCCGCACCCTGCGGCCATGCGGTCGAAGTGCGCCTCTGCGCCGAGGACCCCGGCCAGGACTGGCGCCCCTCCACCGGTCGCCTGGCCCGCTTCGCCATGCCCGACCCGGCGCCGGACCTGCGGGTCGAGACCGGCGTGCGGCAGGGCGATACCGTGACGCCTTTCTACGACAGCATGATCGCCAAGATCGTGGCGCACGGCCCGACGCGCGATGCGGCGCTGGCGCGTTTGCGCGCGGCGCTGGCGCCAGCGCGGGTCGCGGGGCCTGCCACCAACCTCGATTTCCTGCGGCGCCTGCTGCCCCTGATGAACGAGGCGCTGGACACCGGCTTCATCGCCCGCCACGCCGATGTGCTGCTGCCGGCCCCCATCGCCGCGCCGCCAAACGCCCTGGCGGCTGCCATCGCGGCCCGGCTGCCGCGCGCGGCCGGCGACGATCCCTGGTCACGCGCCGATGGCTTCCGGCTGCATGCGCCCGCCAGCCTGCGCCTGGTCGTGGATCGCCAGGCGGTGACGCTGACCCGTGCGCGCGGTGGCGCCTGGATGCTGGATGCCAGGCCCCTGGCCGCGCGCCGCCTGGAAGACGGCGCGCTGCTGGTGACCTGGGGGGAGGCGGTGTTCCGCGCCTTCGTCGAGGATGACCGGGTGCTGCTGGATGGCGCGACCCATGCCTTCGCCTTCACCGACCCGACCGCGCCGCCGCCCGCCGCCGCGGCCGCTGGCGGGCGCCTGTCCGCCCCCATCCCCGGCCGCGTCGCCGCAATCAACGTCGCGGTCGGCGACACTGTCGCGCGCGGCCAGGTGCTGGCGGTGATCGAGGCGATGAAGACCGAGTTGCGCATCACGGCCCCGGTCGATGGCACCGTCACCCACATCGGCTGCGCCGCCGGCGACACGGTCGAGGAGGGCACCGAGATCGTGACCCTGCAAGCCCTCACGTCATGACGTTGAGGTAGCGCGCGGCCTCGGGCGGGCCATCGCCCGACTGAAAGGCGCTGGCGCGAGCCAGCACGGTCCTGTCGTCGGGCGTCATGCGGCTGGTTTCGCGCAGGTGGTCCACCCAGTTTTCCATCGCCCACAACTCCACCCAGCGTTCGGGATGCGCGACATCCTCGTACAGCCGCCAGGTGATCGCCCCATTGCGCAGGCGCACGCGGCGGCATTCGTCCATGGCGGCCAGGAAAGCCCCGCGATCGGCGGGGGCGATGGCATAGCGCACGACTTCCAGCACCCGCCCGGAATCGGCGTGCAGCAGGGCGGCGAGTTCCGGCGCCGGGGCGTCCGGGCGGGGCGGCGCCGGCGCCGTCGCGGGGGGTGCGATATCGGCGGCCTCCAGCGGCGCCCGCCGGACGGCCCAGGACGCCACCGCCCCGATGGCCCCGGCGGCGCAGAGCGCCACGGTCAGCCCGAATTCCCGCCCCACCCAGCCGGCCAGCGTCGATCCCGCCGCCATCGCGCCGAAAAAACAGAGCTGGTAGATGCCGATGGCGCGCGCCCGCACCCAGCCCGGGGCAGCGAATTGCGCCGAGGCCTGCAAGGTGCTCGCCACCACGATCCAGGCGACACCATAGCCCAGCATGCCAAGGGCGGCTGGCGCCCAGTGGAACGACAGCCCCAGCAGCGCCAGCGACGCGCTGGACAGCAGCGCGCCAAGCAGCACGATCCGGCCGCGGTCGGCGCGCGCCCGCATCCAGGGCATGGCGAAGCCGCCGCCGACCGCGCCGACCCCCATCGCGGTCAGCATCAGCCCGAAGGACTCCGGCCCCAGCCCCAGTTGCTCCCGCACCAGCAGCGGCAGCAGCCCCCAGATCGCCGCGCCGAAAAAGAAGAAGGCGACGGCGCGCAGGATGGTCGCCCGCAACAGCGGTGAGGCTGCGACGAAGCGCACCCCGGCGCGCATCGCCGACAGGAAATGCTCCGAGGGCAGGGTGCGCGCGGCCTCCTCCGGCTCGCGTTTCCAGAACAGCAGCGCGACCAGCAGCAGCGCGGCGCAGCCGGCATTGACCGCGAAAGACGCGGCGGTGCCGAACCAGCCGATGACGAAACCGCCCAGCGCCGGGCCGAAGGAGCGCGCCAGGTTAAAGCCGATGCCATTCAGCGCGATCGCCTGAACGAGGTCGGCCCGCGGCACCAGTTCGGGCGTGGTCGCGGCCCAGCCGGGAAAGGTCATCGCCGTGCCGGCGCCCACGGCAAAGGTCAGCGCCAGCAACCCCCAGGGGCCCAGCACCCCCGCCCAGGTCATGGCGCAAAGGACCAGCGACACCGAAAGCATCCAGACCTGGGCCGCGATCAGGAAGCGCCGGCGGTCCAGGATATCGGCCAGGGCGCCGGCCGGCAGCGCCAACAGGAACACCGGCAGCAAGGATGACGCCTGCACCAGCGACACCATCAGCGGCGAGGGGTCGAGCGAGGTCATCATCCAGCCCGCGCCGGTGTTCTGCACCCAGGCGCCGGTATTGGCTGCAAGATTGGCCCACCACAGCAGGCGGAAGGCAGGGTGGCGGAGGGGGGCGAATGCGGAAGCCATGGGACAGGCTAACGCATCCCGCCCGGCGCCGCGCGCGACATGACGCTGGAAATCGCGCCCGCGCCGACGCTAAATGCCCAGCATGAACGCACGCATCGAAACCTACGCCGAATTCTGGCCCCATTACCTGCGCGAACACGCCAATCCGGCGACACGCGCCATCCATGCCGTCGGCACCTTCCTGGGCGCGGGGCTCGTGCTCCTGGGGCTGCTGTTCGGGCCCTGGTGGCTGCTGCCGGCGGGGATGGTCGCGGGCTATGCCGGGGCCTGGGGTTCGCACATGCTGATCGAACGCAATCGCCCGACGACCTTCACCTATCCGTTCTGGTCGCTCGGCTCCGACCTGCGGATGGCCTGGCTGCTGCTGACCGGGCGCCTCGGGGCGCATCTTCGGGCGGCGGGGCTGTAGAGGCGGGCAAAGCCGTCGTAGCCTCGGGCTTCCACCGCCCGAGGAGCCTGCCCGTGCCCAAGCGCCCCCGCATCGCCCTGCCGCCCGAAGCCGCGCTCAGCGAAGAGCAGCGCCTGGCTGTCGCCGAGGTCACCGCCGGCAAGCGCGGCAGCGTGCCGGGGCCGATGATCGCCTGGCTGGCCAGTCCGGAACTGGCGCGACGGGCACAGGCGCTGGGCGAATACTGCCGCTACGACACCACGCTCGGCCCCGCACTGTCCGAACTGGCCATCCTGCTGACCGCCCGGCATTGGACCAGCCATTACGAATGGATCGCCCACAAGAAGGAGGCGCTGAAAGCCGGCGTCCCGCCCGAGGTGATCGCCGACATTGCCGCCCACCGCGTGCCCCCGCTTGCGACGCCGGCGCAGCAGGCGGTCCATGACATCAGCCGCAGCCTGCTCGATACGCGGGGCGTGCCCGACGATCTTTACGCGCGCGGGGTGCGCGACCTCGGCGAACGTGGCGTGGTCGAGCTGGTCAGCGTGCTTGGCTACTACGCCTTTGTCTCGATGACGCTGAACACTTTCCAAATTGGGGCGCCGGATGCGGTCGCAGAGGAATTGCTGTGATCGACGAACGCCATATCGAGCACGCCGGTGCCCGGCTTTTCGCCCGCGCCGAGGGCCCGGCCGGCGCGCCCTGGGTGGTCTTCGCCAATTCGCTGTTCACCGATCATCGGCTGTGGGACGCCCAGGTCGCCTGGCTGGCGCAGACCCACCGGGTGCTGCGCTATGACCACCGTGGCCATGGCACCAGCACGGCGACGCCGGGTTCCCATGATTTCGCGCTGCTGACCGGCGACCTTCATGCGGTGATCACGGCCTTCGGCGCAGCCGATCCGGCGCTGGTCGGGCTGTCGATCGGGGCTGCGACCGTGCTGCGCCATGTCGCAACCCGGCCCGGGGTCACCGCCCGGGTGCTGGCCTGCGACGGGCAATGGGCGACGGCGGAAGGCGGCGGCCAGATGTGGCTCGACCGCGTGGCCCTGGCCGAGGCGGGGGGGCTGGAACCGCTGGTCGAACCCACCCTCGCGCGCTGGTTCACCCCGGCAACACTGGCCGCCGCCGCGCCTCTGCTCGACCATGCGCGGGCGATGATGCGGGCGACCTCGGTCGCCGGGTATTGCGGCTGCGCCCGGGCGCTGGCCGATTTCGATCATCGCGCGGATTTTCCGGTGCTGGCGCTGCCGGTGACCTATGCCGTGGGGGCCGCCGATGTCGGGCTGATCCCGGTGATGCAGGCGATGCAGGCGGCGACGCCGGGGTCCACCTATGTCGAAGTGCCGGCCGCGGGGCATTTGCCGAACCTCGAAAACCCGGCGGCCTTCGATGCGGTCTTGCGGGGCTTCCTCGGCCTTGGGGCGGCTGGCTAGAGCACGATCGATCCAAGTGGATCGATCTCGTGCTCTAGAAGCCGTTAAATCTGGAGCAAGAAATCGGATCAGATGATTCCATCTGATCCGATATTGCTCTAATCGTCCGAGGCCAGCACCAGCATGGTGTCCTCGCGGTTGTCCAGCAGCCGGGCAACCTCGGCGGGCTTGGTCGCGGCGTCGTAGTCGAGGAACCGCAGCGGAAAGCGGCTGGCCATGTCGCGCAGCAACGCCGGGCCGTCGTGGCACCGCCCGGCGTTGAACTCGAACAGGATGCGGGCGCGCGGCGAACGGCCGATCAGTTTCTGCATCCCAGCCCAGACCTGTTCCTCCGCGCCCTCGACGTCGATCTTGATGACGTCCGCGATATCGATCAGGTCATCGAGTGGGGCGACCCTCACCCGTTCCTCCAGTACCCCCAACGGGGCCGGGTAGCCGGGCGGCACGGTATAGGCGTTCTTGGGTTCGGCCAGGGTGCTGCGCAGGATGGCGGTGCCCTCGGCGGCGCCCACCGCCACGGGATGGATCGTCGTCTGCGCGGTGAACCCGTTGACCGCGACGTTGCGCGTCAGCAGGCGCACGGATCGCCCGCCCGGCTCGACCGCATGGACGCGGCCCCCGGCCCCCACCAGGTCGCCCATCAGCACGGTAAAATAGCCCGCATTGGCGCCGACATCGACCGCGACCATGCCCGGTTCGGTGTTGCCGCAAACCCAGGACGTCACCCAGTATTCCCAATAGCCGTCGAGCAGCAGATGCGGCGCCAGGCCCTCGTCCTTGGCATCCACATGGAACTTGAAACGCCCCAGGATGCGGCAGAGCAGCAGGTCGTCGCCGAGCGGCACCACCTGGCAGCGCGCGCGTATGGCGGCCTCCAGCCAGGTGCGGTGCGGCGGGTTGCGCAGCATCTCCATCGACAGCAACGGCATCAGCGCGGTGTCGGGGGCGGAATCGGCCGCCGGCGGGATCAGCGGCGCCAGCGGCTCCGCCCGCCCGAGCATGCGCGACAGGGGCCCCATGCTCACGACGGTCGTCCCTTCTTCATCCCGGGCTGGTCCCTGTTCGGCACGCCGCTGTCTCCCCCGATGGCGGCGGACCCTGCGGCGCTGCCGGCCCCGGCGTCAACCTGGGTGGTGGGCGGGCGGTTGACCGCGGGCCGGCCGCGCCGCATGGATTGCGCCCAGGAAATGCCCCAAAGCCATGCCCCAACGGAGGCCCCGCCCATGCGCCGTCGCAGCCTGATCCTTGCCGTTCCGCCGCTTGCGATGGCGTCGCTCGCCGCCCGCGCCCAGGTCCCAGTCCAGCAGGTCCCAGTCCAGCAGGTCCCAGTCCAGCAGGTCCCAGTCCAGGGCGTCGCCACCATGCGGCTGTCGCACCAATACCCGCCCGCACACCACATCGCCCGCCTGCTGGAAGCCTTCGCGGCCGATGTCGCCGCCCGCAGCAGCGGCAGCGTCGTGGTGCAGATCTTCCCCGCCGAACAACTGGCCCGCGTCGGCGAGAACTTCCCCGGCGTCGCGCGCGGCGCCTTCGAGGCCGCGGTCGCCACCAACTTCACCTGGGGCAATACCATCCCCGAAATGTCGGCACCGACCATCCCCTACCTGTTCACCGCCCTCGGCCCGATCGAAAAATTCGCGGGCAGCGAGGCGCGCCGCTTCCTCGACGCCGCGACCGCGCGCCGGGCGGTTCGCAGCCTGGGCTGGCTGTTCACCACGCGCAGCAGCATCTTCACCAGTCAGCGGCGGCCCATCGTGGACCTGGCCGATTTCCGCGGCCTCAAGATCCGCGGCATCAACGCGCTGATCGACAGCGGCCTGACCGCGGCCGGCGCCGCGCCCGCCGCGACCCCGGCGCCGGAGGTGACCGCCGCCCTGCAATCGGGCGTGCTGGATGCCGGGCTGACCGATGTCTCGGCCGCGGTGTCGCGCCGCTTCTACGAAGTGCAGCGCTTCGGCACCGTCGCCCCGTTCTTCGCGGTCTTCACCCAGGTCTATGTGAACCCGCGCTGGTGGGATGGGCTGCGCCCGGAACAGCGCGCCGCGATCGAGGCGGCCATCGCAAAGGCCGAAACCGACGCGATCACCGTGACGGAGGCGACGGCCGCCGCCGCCCTGGTCGAGTTGCGCGCGAAGGGCATGACCATCCACGAACAGACCGCAACCCAGACCTCGGCCTGGCGGGATGCCATGCAACCCCCGGTGCTGGCGAACTTCACCCGCCAGGCGCCCGAGGGCGGGCCGCGCATTCTGGAATTGCTGCGCGGGCTGTGACCAGGCTGGTCGCCGGCCTATCGCGGCTGGCCGGCGCCATCGGCAGTCTGGCCACCGTCACCTGCCTGTTGCTGATCGGCTGGTCGGTCATCGCGCGCTACGTGTTCGGCACGCCGCAGGGCTGGATCGACAAGGTCGCGGGCTGGCTGGTCGTGGCCCTGGTGCTGCTGGCTGCGCCCGAGGCGCAGCGCCGCTTCGAACACATCGGCGTCGATATCGCCGTCGGTCGCATCGGCCCCGCCTGGGCCCGCGCGGCGCGGATTTCGGGCGCGGTGTCCGTCGCCGCGGTCGCGGCGATCCTGTTCTTCGCGGGGCTGGAGGCGGTGGAATTCTCCCGCATGGTCGGGCTGATGACCGACCTGGAGGGCGTGCCGGCATGGTGGGTGCAGGCGATCCTGCCGGTCGGGGCCTTGGTGCTGTTCCTGGTCGCCCTGGTGCAGGTGCTGGTCCTGGCGACCGGCGGTACGCCCGATTTCCAGCCGCCGGAGGAGCCCGACTTCGCCCGCCGCTCGCTGACCAGCCGGGAATAGCCCGATGCTGTTCCTGGGGCTGATGGCCGTGCTGATCGGCCTGCTCTACCTCGGCCTGCCGATGTTCGCGGCGCTGTTCCTGCTGCCGCTCGGGGTGCTGCTGGCGGTCGAGGGCGGGGTCCCGGCCTTGGGCGAAATGGTCATCGGCAAGCTTGATGGCTACCTGCTGGTGGCGATCCCGCTGTTCATGCTGATGGCGCATGTGATGGTGCGCGGGCGGGTGGTGGATGACCTGTATGGCGCAGCCTTCGCCCTGTTGCGGAAGGTGCGCGGGGGCGTCGGCATCGCGACCGTCATCGCCTGCACGGTCTTTGCCGCAATCAGCGGGTCCTCGGTCGCGACCGCGCTCACGGTGGGCAAGATCGCGATCCCGCAGATGCTGCGCTACGGCATGTCGCGTAAGGGGGCGTTTGGCGTCGTCGCCGGGGGCGGGACATTGGGCATCCTGATCCCGCCGTCGGCGCCGATGGTGCTCTACGCCTATGTCACCGAAACCAGTGTCGGCGCGCTGTTCCTGGCCGGGTTGGTGCCAGGGCTCGGCATGGCGCTGATGTTCGCGATCTATATCGCATTGACCGAACGCCGCGCCGTGGTGCCCGAGGGCGATCCGCCGCCCGAGGCGATCGGCCCCGTCATGGCCCGCGCCGGCTGGTCGCTGACCCTGCCGGTCTTCGTGCTCGGCGGCATCTACATGGGCGTCTTCACCGCGACCGAGGCGGCGGGCACCGGCACGCTCTACGCGCTGTTCATCGCTGCGGTGATCTACCGCACCCTGACCTGGCGTGACCTGATCGCCGGGGTGCAGGAGGCGACCCGGACCTCCTCGATGCTGCTGCTGATCATCGCGGGGGCGGCGATCTACGGCTACATGCTGACGAAACTGGGCGTGCCGCAAAGCCTGACGGCGGAGATCGCGGCCCTGGGCCTTGATCGCACCGGCTTTCTCATTGCGATGATGGTGCTGCTGTTCGTGCTCGGCCTGGTGCTGGAATCCTTCAGCATCATCCTGCTGACCATGCCGGCGATCCTGCCGGTGATGGCGGTGCTGGGCATCGACAAGGTCTGGTATGGCGTGCTGCTGACGCTGAGCCTGGAGATGGCGCTGATCTCGCCGCCGGTCGCGCTTAATCTTGTGGTGATCAAGGCGATCACCGGCGCGCCGCTGGCCGAGGTCAACCGCTCCATCCTGCCCTATATGATCATGCTGGCGATCGGCACCGGGCTGCTGATCGCCTTTCCCGGCATCGCGCTGTGGCTGCCGCGCCAGGCGGGGTATGCGGGTTAGAGCACGATCGATCCGAGTGGATCGATCTCGTGCTCTAGAAGCCGTTGAATCTAGAGCAAGAAATCGGATCAGATGATTCCATCTGATCCGATATTGCTTTAGGCGTCACGACCAGGCTTCACTGGCGCCGCCGCGCCGCCCACCGCCTTTTCCCCCGGGGATCGGCCCGGGGCGGCCAAACAGCCAGCCCTGGCCGTAGTCCACGCCCAGCTTGATCATGCGCACCACATCCTCCTCGGTCTCGACCCGCTCGGCCACCGTGCCGGCGCCGACCGCGCGGGCCAGGTCGATCATCGAGGCGATGAAACTGCGCTCCCGCTCCTGCGTCGCCGCCGCCTGCACGTAGGACCCGTCGAGTTTCACGTAATCGACCTTGAAGGCACGCAGGTAGCGGAAGGAGGCTGCGCCCGCGCCAAAATCATCGATGCAGGCGGCGATGCCGCGTTCGCGCAGGGCGGCGATGGTGGTCGCGGCCTGCCGCTCGTCCTCGACCTCGGCACTTTCGGTCAGTTCGATCAGCAGCCGCCCGGGTGGCACCCGCGCCGCGTCCACGAGGTCGAGCAGACCGACGCGGAAGCGCGGGCTTTGCGCCGAATGGCCGGAGATGTTGAAGGCGATGGACGGGCCTTGCTTGCAGGCCTCGATCGCGACGGCGGCGACCGCGAGGTCCAATTCTTCCGACAGCCCCGCGCCCTCGACGATGGAGACGAATTCTTCCGGCCCCGGCAGACCGGATTCGGGGCGCAGCAGGGCCTCGTAGTGGTGCAACCGGCGATCCTTGAGGCCGCAGATCGGCTGGTAGTCCAGCCGGAAGCGGCGTTCGCCGATGGCGCGGCGGTAGCCGGCGCGGCGCCTGGCGACCTCACCGAGGAAGGCCTGCAACCCCCCGGCCATGCCCGAGGCGGCGAGCCCCGCGCCGCCGCCGCGGGTGAAGGCGCTGAGCGCATGACGCAGCGCGCGGGCGGCCTCGGTTTCGTTCATGCCGTCGCTGTCCAGCGGCAGTTCCAGCATGGTGATGCCACCCGCGACGCCGTGTTCGGCCAGGGTTTTCGACATGGCGGAGGCGGCGGCATCCAGCCCCAGCGCCCCATCGCCCGCCTGCATCACGCCGAACCGGCCGGGGGCCATGCTGCCGGCCAGGGCGCCGGGGCTTGTGTGTTCGGCCAGGGCCGAAGCAAGCGCGCCGCCAAGGACCACGTCGCCGGCGGCGATCTGCGCCGCGGCCGGGCCCGTCACTTCCAGCAGGCCGAGCCGCCCCGGGCTGTCGCCCGATTCGAGCATCCGCGATTCCGCCGCGCGCAGGAAGCCGACGCCGCTGGGCGGCGCTGCGCCCGGCAGGGCCGCGGCCGAAATCCCCATCGGCGCCTGGCCGATGGTCAGGCAGAGCCGCAACTGCCCATTCGCCCCGGGCATCGCGAGGCCCGACAGCACCGCATGGCCACCGACCGGGCCGCCGAGGCGGATCAGGCAGGGCGCGAGGCGCCCGCGCGAGGCCAGGGTGGAGATCGCGGCGGCGACCATCGCGCGGTCCTCCGGCGCCGCCAGGCAGGCAACCGACCGGCCGATCAGCGCATCGGGTTCGCGCGCGAAGCGCGACCGAAAGGCGCCGACGGCGAAACCGATCACCCCCTGGCTGTCCGTTTCCAGCAGGCATTCGGCCGCGGCGAAGGCAAAGGCCACGAACCTTTCTCGCCCGCCGAGGGCGGAGAGCGCGGGTTCCCCGCCGTGGTGACCCGCGCCGGCCATCGGCCCTGACGTCGGCGAACCGGACGTGGCGTCCGGGGTGGGCATCGTCAAAGTGGTCATTGTCACGACGCCATCTCAAGCCCGAACCCAGGATGGCGGGCCGAGCCTTGCCAAGTGATGAATGGGGGCTGCTAGAGCACGATCGATCCAAGTGGATCGATCTCGTGCTCTAGAAGCCGTTGAATCTAGGACAAGAAATCGGATCAGATGATTCCATCTGATCCGATATTGCTCTAGAAGCCACCGCCCTTCTGGAAGCCGCCGCCGCCCATGCCGCCGCCCGTGGTGAAGCCGCCGTCGCCGCCAAAGCCGCCGCTGCTGCCGCCGCCCCAGGGGCTGGCTGCGCGCGACTTGCGGCGTTTGCCCTGGTTCTGGCTCCAGGGCCCGTCGCTGCCCGGCATCCCCCATGGCCCGGGCGGCAGTTGCTTCTCGCCCAACCGGTCGAAGAAGCCGCCGCGACTCATCGCACCGGTCAGCACCTGGGTCAGCAGCGCGCCGACTGCGGCCCCCGTCGCCATGTCGAAGCCGCCGCCCTGCACGCCGCGTTGCTGGGCTTCCAGTCGCAGCCCGCGCAGGTCTTCCAGCCGCCGCCAGGCTGCATCCGCCTCGGCGCGTTCCTGCGGCAGGCGGTGTTCGACATCGTCGCGCTCCGCCTGCACCCGGTCGAGCCGTTCGATGATCGCGTCATCCTCCCGCGTGGGGGTGCGTAGTGCTGCTTCTCGCAGCGCTCGCAGCGGCGCCTGGGACAGCGCCGCCTGCAGGGCGGCCGTGGCGTCGCGGGTCGCGTCGTCGTCGCCGCCGGCCAGGGCGCGATGCGCGGCCTCGGCCAATTCGAAGGCTTGGCGAGCGCGCTCCTCGGCGGCGTCCAAAGCGCCCGATGCCTCGGCCGGGGCGGACTGCTCCGGCAGGCCGGCGCTGCGGCGTTCATAGGCATCCAGGCTGGCATCGGCCGCATCGGCCACGGCATCCATCCGCGTCGCATGCGCCTCCAACTGCACCGGCAGGTCGGTCAGCATGGCGTAGTCGCGCCGCGCCGGTTCGTAGGCCGCGATCTTGGCGACCCAGCCATCGATCATGCGGACCAGCGGAAAGGCGCTGTAGCGGGTGGTGCCGTAGTTGCGGTTCCACAGATAGGCGAACAGCGGATCATCGAGGTAGGGCTGCCCCTTGGTCGCCAGATCCTGCCCCGCGAAGCCGGCCTTCTGGCGGGCGCGTTCGGCGATGGCATCGGCCGCCTTGGCTGCCTCGCGCAGCCGGTTCCATTCGGGGTCCTGGGCCAGGACGGCGCGGGCGGCGGTGCGGGCGGCCTGCTCGCGGGCGGCAGCCTCGCGCGCGCCGGCCGCCGCCGCATCGCTTGCGGCGGTGGCGGCGGCGAGATCGGCCCGCATGCCGTCGAGCGCCGCATCGGCCTCGGCCAGCCGGGCCTTCCGCGCGGTCAGGATGCGGGCGGCCCCGGCCTCGGCCGCATCCAGGCGTCCGAGCGCGGCCTGGCCGTCCTGCAACTGGCCGACGCGCAGGCTGGCCAGCGCCCGCAGCGCGTCGGCTTCCTCGATCCGCAGGGACTCCAGCCGCACGACCAGCGCATCGGCCTCCGCCTGCTGCCCGCGCGCGTCGCGTTCGGCCGCCAGCAGCCGTTCATCGACACTGCCCATCACCTGGGAGCCGTTCAGCATATGCGGATCACCATGTCAGAATCGCCCCGCCCTGGGTCGGGATGACGAAGCGCGGGGCCAGTTCGCCGGCGCGCTTTTCGCCGATCACCGGCTGGTCGATCACGCCATCCGCCAGCTTGTCCTTGCGCACCGTCTCGAACACGTCGGACGTGACCCGCAGGCCCCATTTGGCGGTCCGCACCGTGCGGCCATCCTCCTCGCTGGTGATCGGCACCTCGACGGCGCGGCCCTGCGCGTCCACCGCCTCGACGATCAGGTAGAAGTTGCGCGCGCGCGGGTTGGATGCCGGCACGCGCCAGACGCCGGATTGCTCGTTCGGGCGGTTGACGATGCGTATGCTGTAGGTCGCCGACAGCGCCGCCTGCAGGTCGCGCAGCGCGGCCAGCCGGGCGCGGCCATCGATGAGGTTCCCGGCGCGTGCCGCGGCCATACCCTCGGCCAGCAGCCGTTCGGCGGTGGCGCGGGATTCGGGCAGGGTGGTCGCGGCCAGCACCCGGTCGCGCTCGGCCGACAATGCCCGCGGCAGGCCCTGGTCCAGTTCGGCGCTGATGGCGGTGGCGGCATTCTGCCGCGGCACGGTGACGCCAAAATGGAACGCCAGCGCGCCCAGCAGCAGCGCGCCGCCGACGATGCCGGCGACCGAACCCCAGCGCGCCCGCGTCGTCCAGATCGCGGCCAGGCTGCGCTGCCACCCCGGCGGGGTCGGCGCATAGCGGAAGCGCTGCTGTTCGAGGGCGGCCACCCCCTCCTCCAGGATGTGGTCCGGCACCTCGATGCCCTGGGTCGCGTAGATTTCGCGCAAGCGCGTCTTCAGCGCGGCGGCCTTGGCCGGACCGTCCAGTTCGCGCGCCACCAACCGGTCGGAGTGGCGGAGCATGTCCACCACATCCATCGCCAGCATGGTCTCATCGAGCGCGGCGGCTGCTGCTGCCTCAGCCAAGCGGGGCGCCGATCGCATTGCCGGCGCGCGCGAGGTCGGCCAGGCGGCGCTTGCTGTCCTCCACCGCGCGGCGGATTTCCTCGCTGTTCTCGGTCGCGGACTGGCGCATCTCGGCGATGATCTGGGTCGATTTCTCCTGGTAGGAGACGACGCTGTCGACCAGCTTCTTCACGCTGTCGGCGGCGATGGTCGGGCCGTAGCCGGCGCGGAGTGCGGCTTCCTGGACCTTGCCGCCGATCTCGGCGAGCACTTCGAGCGACTGGTTCACACCGGCCTTCATGCTCTCCAGCGTCTTGGTGCTTTCGTGCAGGCCGGCCAGGCCCGTGAAGCTTGCGGTCAGCGCGGTCAGCACCGATTCATTGGTCGAGAAAAAGCTGACCGACTGCTGATAGACCCGCTCCTTGGCGGTGGTGGTCTGCACGAGACGCGCCATCACCACCTCCGACGTATTGTAGGAGACGGTCATGTTGTCCGACAGGTCCTTGCAGATCTGGTAGCGCGCATCCTCGTTCTGCAACAGGCGCACGGCCTCGTCGCGCGCAAGTTCCAGCCGCGCGCGGGCGGCGGGTTCGAGGCTGGCCGCGGCCTCCACCGCCTTGGAGGCATCGTCGGTCGCGGCCTTGGCGTCGGCCAGCCGGCCCTCGGCCAGTTTCAGCAGTTCGAGCGCCATCACCTCGGCCTCCTTCATCGCACCCCGGAAGTCGCGATAGGCTTCGAGGATCGCGTGTTCGCGGTCGATCTGTACGCGCGTGTCCTTCGACACATCGACGTAGGTGACCTTGATCTTGGCGAAGCGGCTGGCGATGTCGCCACGGGTCGCCGATTGCCACATGTTGGCCATCTTCTCGAAGCCGCTGATCTTGCCGTCGGCCAGTTGCTCGACCATGGATTTCGCATCGTCGCGGATGCTGTTGAAGGATTGGGTGATCACCTCGTACCGCTGGCCGATCTCCATCGCCTTGATCTGCTCGCGCACCACCTCGTTGAAGGTCGAGGCCTGGTTCAGCACGCGGGCGATGAGGGTCACGCGGTCGGGGTCAAGGTCACCGATCTTGTGCAGCAGGCCGGTGATCGGGCTTTCGGCGGCCTCGCCCACCGGGATCGGCAGGCCCATGTCGCGCAGCGCGCCCATGGCCTTGTCCAGATAGCGCATCGGCTGGCCGACCGGGGTGGAGAGGGTGGTCGCGGCACCGGCGGGTGTGGTCATTGGACATATCTCCCTCTGGGTGGCCGGCATCCTTCGATGGACCCGCCCGTTCCACAAAACATCTTTAGCGGACCCCTGTTCGGCGCGAAAATCAAGGCGCCCGTCGATGATGGCTCAGTTCCGCCGGGGTCCCGCCTGGTTCAACTGGATGTTCTGCGCCGCCAGATCCGCTGTAGGGCTGTCCGGCGCCAGGTCGATCGCGCGTTCCCAATCGGCCTGGGCGCCGGCGGTATCGCCCCGCGCCTGGCGCAGGATACCGCGTTCCAGCAGGGCCTCGGCGCTGTCAGGGTCGAGCGCCAGGGCACGGCTGGCATCGGCCATGGCGCGGTCCATCCGGTCCAGCGCCCGCCAGGCGGCGGCCCGCAGGACCAGCGCATCGACCCGGTCGGCGTCCATCGACAGCGCCTGGTCGAGGTCGGCGATCGCCTCCAAATAGCGGCCGAGGACGCTGGAGGCGACCGCCCGGTCCAGCAGCAGGTCGGCATCGTCGGGCGACAGGCTGAGCGCGATGGTCACGGCGCCATAGGCCCGCTGCGGCGCGCCCGCGATCATCCAGGCCTGCGCCGCCTGGCCAAACACGGCGGCGCGGGCGAAGGCGCCGGCCTGGCTGCGGCGGCCGACCTCCTCCAACCGCGCGGCGGCGCGTTCGGCTTCGCCCAGCGCCAGCAGCGCCAGCGCGCCACAATGCCGCGCGGCCTCGCCACCATCGTTCCAGGCCTCGGCCATGGCGGCGCTGCCTTGCGGGTTTTCGGCCAGCATCGCGAGGCATCGGTCGTATTGGGGGTCATCCGACAGGCGCACGGGTGGCGGCGGCAGGGGCAGGGCATCGGGTGAAGCCAAGCGGTTCGCGGCGGGTGCCGGCGCCAGGCCCACGGAGGGGATCGACGCAGAAACCGGCATCGGTTCGGGCGGCGGTGCGGCCGGCGATCCGTCCGCGGCGCGCCAGCCGAACCAGGCGCCGCCGCCGACCGCGACCATCACCACCGCGGCGAAGGTTGCGAGCAGGACGGGTCGGGTGGACACGATCATCGTGGGCGTTGCATAGCCGCATCGGGGGGCATCCGCATCCCCCTCGCGGCGGACGGGCCGCTCGGGCTACACCAGGGGCATGGCACGCAATCTGCTCATCATCGGCCTGGGCGCCTCCGGCCGTGCCGCCGCCCAGGTCGCGCTGGCCGCGGGGGTCTCGGTCACCGCCACGGCCCGCGATCCGGCGCGCACGGCGATGCCGGGCGTCGGCATCGTCGATTTCGCCGAAGCGGCCCCGGCCATCGCGGCCGCGACCCATCTGCTGGTGACCGCACCGCCGGATGAGGCGATGGGCGACCCCGTGCTGGCGGCACATGCGGCGGCGATCGCGCCGGCGCCGCTGTTGCGCTGGATCGGCTACATCAGCACCACGGGCGTCTATGGCGACCGGGGCGGGGGATGGGTGGACGAGGCGACGCCGCCAGCCCCCGGTCAGCCCCGCAGCCAGCGCCGCCTGGCCGCCGAACAGGCCTGGGCGGCGTCAGCAAAAGGCCGGGCGCTCGACCTGTTCCGCACCGCCGGCATCTATGGCGCCGGGCGCAGTGCCTTCGACGACCTGCGCGCCGGCACCGCACGGCGGACGGTCGCCCCCGGGCATGCCTTCGGCCGCATCCATGTCGCCGACATCGGCCGCGCCACCATCGCCGCGGCGGCCCAGATGCCGCCGCCCGGCGTGCGGGTGCTGCACCTGACCGACGACCTGCCCGCGGCCTCGGCCGATGTGGTCGCCGAAGCCGCGCGCCTGCTCGGCATGCCGCCGCCGCCCGAAGTGCCGCTGGCCGACGCCTGGCCGCGCATGAGCCCGATGGCACGGTCCTTCTGGTCGGAGAACCGCCGCCTGCGCAACGACGAGACCAAGGCGGCGCTCGGGCTTACCTGGCTCTACCCGACCTTTCGCGAGGGCCTGGCCGCGATCCTTCAGTCCGAGACAAGCTGACCGATCAGCGCCAGGTCCTCCGGCCGCGACAGCCGGTGGTCGCCGTCGCGCAGCAGGGTCAGCCGCGTGTCGTCGCGTCGGCAAGCCTCCAGCGTGCGCAGGGCGTGGCGCCAGGGCACGTCGGGGTCGGCCATGCCCTGGATAAGGTGCAGCGGGCAGGGCAGGTCAAAGCCCGCATCGAGCAGCAGATGCGCGCGGGATTCCTCCAGCAGCAGCCGAGTGATGGGCGTGGGCGCGCCATAGTCGGACGGGATTTGCGCCACACCGTCGCGGGCTATGGCGGCCAGGGCGGCTGGCGGTAGCGCCGGTTCCATCAGGGCCGTGGTGAAATCGGCCGCCGCCGCCAATCCGATGATGCGCATGACACGCCCCGGGTGCCGGCGCGCCAGCAGCAGCGCAATCCAGCCCCCCATCGACGATCCGACCACCACCTGTGGCCCTTCGGTCAGCGCCAGAACGGCGGCCTCGGCATCGCTGGTCCAGCGGCCGATGGACCCGTCCTCGAAGGCACCGCCGCTCTGGCCGTGGCCGCTGTAGTCCAGCCGCAGGAAGGCGCGGCCGCGCGCGGCGCAGAGGTCGCGCAGGAACACCGCCTTGGTGCCCTGCATGTCGCTGCGGAAGCCGCCGAGGAACACGACGCCGGGCGGATGCCCGGGGGTCAGCCCATAGGCGATGGGCGTGCCATCGGGGGCGGGGATGGTGCCGGTGGTTTCGATCATCGGCGCGGATACCCGCGTGGTCACTGGCGCGGATACCCGCGTGGTCACTGGCGCGGATACCCGCGACGCAGCAACGACGCCATAAGCGCCCCCGTGCCGAACACCCAGGGCGGGCAGGCATCGGTCGGCCGCACCGTGTTGCGCAGCGTGCCGAGCCTCTGGCTGCTGATCGTCACCACGTCCCCCGCCTTGTGGGTAAAGCCCTCACCGGGCGCGCCGCGGTCCTTCGACGGACTGAACGGCGTGCCGAGGAACAGCATCGCCCCATCCGGGTACTGGTGGTGGGGGCCGATCAACTGCCGGACGATATCGGCCGGATCGCGCGCGATGGCTCCGACCGCGCCCGTTTCAGTCAACGAGAAGCCATCCTCGCCAGCGATGGTCAGGTGCGTGGTCCCGCCGACCACATCGGCCAGCCCGAAGCCGTCGTCGAACAGCCGGATCGCCGGGCCGATGGCACTGGCCGCATTGTTGTCCTTCGCGCGCCCGAGCAGCAGCGCGCTGCGCCCCTCAACGTCCCGCAGATTCACGTCATTGCCGAGCGTGGCCCCCAGGATGCGCCCGGCGGCCGAGATTGCCAGAACCGCCTCCGGCTCCGGGTTGTTCCAGCCGGACATCGGGTGGATGCCTATCGCGGCGCCATGGCCTACGGAGGCCATCGGCTGGGCCTTGGAGAAGATCTCCACATCCGGGCCGATGCCGACCTCCAGGTACTGGCTCCACCAGCCGAGCGCGATAAGCCTGGCCTTGACCGCCGTGGCCTGGGCGCTGCCGGGCACGAGGGCCGCGAGGTCCTCGCCGACCACGGCGCGCAATTCGGCGCGCACAGCCTCGGCCCGGGCGGCATCGCCGCGGCAGCGTTCCTCGATCACGCGCTCCAGCATCGACCGCACATAGGTCACGCCGCAGGCCTTCACCGCCTGCAGGTCGCAGGGCGCCAGCAGCGGTCCCAACGCGGGCAATGCGACCGGTACGCCCGCCCCGATCGCGGCCACCGGGTCCGCCTCGTTGAGCCAGGCCGAGACGGTGCCGAAGGCCGGCGTCATGTCGAAGGCCGCTCCGTGCCGCAGCGCCACCACGACCGGCCCCTCCGCCGTGTCGGTCCGCAGGCCGAAATGCCCGGTCGCCCAATCCGCCGGCAATGCCGTCAGGTCCATGTTTCGCGCCTCCCCTGTCCAGAGCGGAGCCTGATCGACCTGCCGACGCTGGACAAGCCCGCCCCCGGCGCGCCAGCATCGCGCAGAAAGCCCGAAATCGGGCGCCTGGGAGAAGACAACCACCATGACCGAAATCAGCCGCCGCCTTCTGCTGGCCAGCAGCACTGCCGTGCTCGCCGCACCCGCCCTCGTCGAACAGGCGAACGCCCAGTCCACCTTCGACTGGCGCCGCTTCCGCGGCGAACGCATCGAGGTCAGCCTGACTTCCAACCCGCGCAGCCAGATCCTGATCCAGAACCAGCGCGAGTTCCAGGAATTGACCGGCATCACCGTGGGGTCGGAGGCGATCCCCGAACAGCAGAGCCGTCAGCGCTTCGCCATCGAATTCACCTCCGGCCGGCCGTCCTTCGACATCATCGGCGTATCGCTGCATGTGTCAAAGTTGCAGATCGGGCGGGCGAAGTGGTGCGCCGATTTGCGGCCCATGATCGCCGATGCCAGCCTGACCGCCCCCGATTTCGATTTCCCGGATTTCGGCCGTGGCATCGTGGATTATGCGACCCAGGCGGATGGCCGGATGGATACGCTGCCGGAGTTCAGCGACTACTTCATCCTGTACTACAACAAGGAATTGTTGGCGGCCAAGAACGTCGCGGTGCCGAAGACCTTTGACGAAATGATCGAGGGCGCGCGCCGCCTGAACGATCCGCAGCGCCAGATCTACGGCCATGTCGGGCGCGGCCTGCGCAACGCGAATGTCGTGCTCTGGACGCAATTCCTGCTGGGCACGCCCCAAAAGGACACGTTGAACGCGCAGCGCCAACTGATCACCGATACGCCCGACGCGGTCGCGGCCGGGCGCATCTACCAGACCCTGATGCGCGACCTGTCGCCCCCCGGTGTCGTCGGCTTCAACTGGAACGAATGCCAGACCACCTTCATGCAGGGCCGTGCGGCGATGTGGATCGACGGCGTGGGCTTCGCGGCCCCGCTGGAGGACCCGACCCGGTCCCGCGTCGCGGGCAAGGTCGGCTATGCGGTGGTTCCGGCCGGGCCCGGCGGGCACCATGCCTGCATGTTCGGCACCGGGCTCGGCATCGCCGAGGCGTCGCGAAAGAAGGGCCCGGCCTGGCTCTACCTGCAATGGGCGATGAACAAGACAAACCAGCTTCGCTTCCTGACCAGCGGCGCCGGCGCGCCGGCCCGCACCAGCCCCTTCCGCAACGAGGAAGCCATCAGCAGCAGCCGCTTCGCCCGAGACTATTTCACGACGCTGGTGGACTCCGCCGCCATCAGCCGCCCCGGCCTGCCGGAAATCCTGCCGGTGACGGAATTCCGCGACACCATCGGCACGGCGCTGACCAACACCATCGGCGGCGCCGATGTCGCGACCGAACTCAAGCGCGCGACCGATGCCTTCCGCCCGGTGCTGGAGGCCTCAGAGCGCGCTTCGTGAGCGTCACGACCGCCCCCGTCGCGGCGGCCGTGCCTGGCACGCGCCGCCGCAACTACGCACGCCGCTACTGGTGGTTCATCGCCCCCTGCGGCGTCGTGGTGTTGGCGACCATCCTGTTTCCATGGAGCTTCACGCTCTACATGTCGGTGCATGAGTGGAAGCTTGGTGGCGGGCGCACCTTCGTGGGCCTGGCGAATTACGAACGCCTGTTCACCGACGAGCGGTTCCAACTGTCGATCCTGCGGACGCTCTACTACACCGCCCTGGCGGTGGTGTTTCCGATGGTGCTGGGCATCCTCGCGGCGCTGGCCTTCAACCAGAAGTTCCCGCTGCGGGGTCTCGCGCGCACCATCTTCATCCTGCCGATGATGGCGACGCCGGTCGCGGTCGCCTTGGTCTGGACGATGATGTTTCACCCGCAACTCGGCGTGCTGAACTGGCTGCTGACCAGTGTCGGCCTGCCGCCGTCGCTGTGGGTCTATGATGCGTCAACCGTGATCCCTACCCTGGTGCTGGTCGAGGTCTGGCATTGGACGCCGCTGGTCATGCTGATCATCCTGGGCGGCCTCGCGAGCCTGCCGCAGGACCCCTATGAGGCCGCCAAGATCGACGGCGCGACGCCCTGGCAGGCGTTCCGCCACATCACCCTGCCGCTGCTGACGCCCTTCATCATCGTGGCGTTGATCATCCGCACCATCGATTCGCTTAAGGCTTTCGACACGATCTACGTCATCACCCAGGGTGGGCCTGGAACATCCTCGGAAACCATCAACATCTTTCTGTATCTGAACGCTTTCGCCTATTACAACATGGGCTACGCGAGCGCCGTGGTGGTGGTGTTCTTCCTGATCATCGTGGCCCTGGCGATGCTGCTGTTGTGGGCACGGCAACGCTTCAAGGATGCGATCTGATGCGCCGTTTGCTGGGGCGCATCGCCTTTGGCTTCTCCATCCTGGTGCTGATCGCGCCGGCGGCGATGGTCTTCCTGTGGATGCTGTCGCTGTCCTTGAAGAACGAACTCGACAACACCGCCTATCCGCCGGTCTTCATCCCAGCCCCGCCGGTCTGGACCAATTTCGAGGCGGTGTTCGAACGCAACGACTTCCTGGGTCAGGCCTGGAACAGCGTCGTGGTGTCGTTTTCCGCGACCGGTCTTGCCATCCTGTTCGGCGTGCCGGCGGGCTATGGCATCGCGCGGATGCAGGCGACCCGGGTGGCGGTGGTCATCCTGATCGCCCGCATCACGCCCGGGCTGTCCTACCTGATCCCGCTGTTCCTGCTGTTCCAATGGATCGGGCTGACCGGCAGCGTGGTGCCGATCATCATCATCCACCTGGTGATCACCGTGCCGATCGTGGTCTGGGTGATGATGGGCTTCTTCGAAGGGCTGCCTGCGGAGTTGGAGGAAGCAGCCCTCGTCGATGGCGCGACGATCTGGGAGGCCTTCTACCACGTCGCCATGCCGCTGTGCCGGCCGGGGGTGACGGTCGCGGTGATCCTGTCCTTCATCTTCTCCTGGAACAATTTCATCTTCGCGATGGTGCTGGCGGGGCGCGAATCGCGCACCCTGCCGGTCGCCGTGAACAACATGCTGACGTTCGAGCAGATTTCCTGGGGCCCCCTGGCCGCCGCCGCGCTGCTGGTCACATTGCCGGTGCTGCTGCTGACATTGCTCGCCCAAAAGCAGATCATCGCCGGACTGACGACCGGGGGCGTGAAGGGCGGATGATGCGGTACGATGTGGTGGATTTGACGGCGGTGGTCGCCGCCCTGTTCCGCCATGCGGGGTTGGTCGAAGACCGTGCCCGGAGCATGGCCGAGGTCCTGGTCGAGGGCGACCTGCTGGGCCACGACACCCACGGCCTCGCGTTGCTGGGGCCGTATCTTGATGCGCTGGCCTCCGGCGACATGGCGGCCGACGGGCTGCCGGGCCTGGTCGCCAGCACCCCGGTCACGGAAACCTGGGATGGGCGGAAACTGCCCGGGCCGTGGCTGGTGCGCCGCGCCATCGCGGCGGCGCAGGCGCGGGCCTTAACCTTTGGCCTGGCTGCCGTGGTGATCCGGCGCAGCCATCACATCGCCTGCCTCGCGGCCTATCCGGAAGCCGTGGCGCGGGCGGGGCAGGTGCTGATCCTTGCCTCCTCCGACCCGGGCACCGCTTCGGTGGCCCCGGCCGGCGGGCTGGCCGCGGTGATGACGCCCAATCCGCTGGCGGCGGGCTGGCCGACCGCGGGCGGGCCACCGGTGATCCTTGATGTGTCGATGTCCTACACCACCAATGGCATGACCAACCGGCTGCGCGCCGCCGGGGCGCGCTTCCCGCACCCCTTCCTGCAGGATGCCGCCGGCCGGCCGACCGATGATGCCGCTGTCTTCGCCGAAGGCGGCACCCTGCTGCCGCTCGGCGCGCCCGGCGCCGCGCACAAGGGCTTCGCGCTCGGCCTGCTGATCGAGATGCTGACCTCGGCCCTCGGCGGGCAGGGGCGGGCGGATGCGCCGACCGGCTGGGGGGCTGCGGTCTTCGTCCTGGTGCTCGACCCTTCCCGCTTCGGCGGTATCGATGCCTTCGCGCGGGAAGCCGGCTGGCTGGCCGATGCCGTGCGCGCCAATCCCGCCCCCGAAGGCCAGCCGCCGCCGCGCCTGCCGGGCGAACGGGGCCTTGCGCGCAAGGCCGCGGCGCTGGCCGGGGGGCTGGTGCTGCATCCGTCGCTGCCGCCGATGCTGGCTGCGCGGTGTGCTGCGGCCGGGATCGCGTTGCCGACACCTGCCCCGGGGTGACGCCTTTCGATGGCGCCGTTGCCAGCGCGCCGATGCCGTACCGTCAGACCGTCCTGCAGATCCTGCCCGCGCTCGTCGCCGGCGGGGTGGAGCGCGGCACGGTCGAGATCACCGCCGCCCTGACCGCGGCCGGCTGCCGGGCGCTGGTCGCCTCGGCCGGTGGGCCGCTGGTGGCCGAGGTGCTGGCCGCGGGCGGCGAGCACATCGCCCTGCCGCTCGGCGCCAAGGCTCCCTGGGCGATCGCCGCGAACGCGGCCGCCCTGGCGCGGATCATCCGCGACCGCGGGGTCGGCATCCTCCATGCCCGGTCCCGTGCGCCGGCCTGGGCGGGGCTGCTCGCCACCCGCCGCACGGGGGCGCATTTCGTCACGACCTACCACGGCGCCTACAATGAAGGCGTGTGGGGCAAGCGATTGTACAATTCGGTCATGGCCCGGGGTGAGCGCGTGATCGCCATCAGCGGCTTCATACGCGATCTTATCATTGCCCGGCATAGCATTGATCCAGAACGTATCCGGTTGATCCCGCGCGGGGTGGATACCGCGACCTTCGACCCCGCCGCTGTCACCCCCCAGCGCGTTGCGGTCTTCCGCGCCCTGGTCGCGCTGGATGCCGCGACGCCGATCATCCT
>JBBRWI010000013.1:0-33432 GCA_038249305.1 Acetobacterales bacterium | reverse complement strand
GATCCGCTCTGGCGCAACCTCGCCAACCTGCTCTGGGTCCTGCATGGGCTGGACCTCGACACGCCGGCGGCGCTCGATGCAAGGCTGGGGCCGCTGGCCGCCGATGGCAGCCCCTGGCGGGCCAGCGCCCGCGAATTGCAGGCGGTGGTCGCCCTGCGCGCCGGGCAACCGGCGGCGGCGCGGCAGACCCTGCTGGCCCTGGCTGCCGATCCCACCACCCCCCCCGGCGTGCGGGACCGGGCGCAACGTGTGGCGGCCCAAATCGCGGTTCCCACAAGCCCCCCCAACCCTGGCAGCCCGGCCCCCGCCGCGCCAACCGGTGGCTGACACCCGGCCACGCCGGCCCGGGACAAATAAGGGCGCGCCCGGCCCTCGCCGATGCGCGCCCATGGAGCGGAATGCATGACCACCACCAGCATTGGCCGGCGCATGGCGCTTCTCGCGGGGGCGACCGTGTTGGCCGGTTGCGATACCATCGGCGACCTCTTCGGGGAAAAAAAGCGCCCCCTGCCGGGTGACCGCCGGTCGATTCTAGGCGGCGGCGGTTCGCTGCGCGCCGATCCCAGCATCGAATCCCGCCCGGTCACGCTGCCCGAACCCACGCCCATTTCCGCCTGGCCGGTGCCCGGCGGCAACCCCGCCCATGCGCCCGGCCATGCGCTGCTGCAGGGCAGCCTCGGCGAAGCCTGGCGCAGCAGCTTCGGCACCGGCACCGGTCGCCGCCAGCGGCTGGTGACCGGCCCGGTGGTGTCCGGCGACCTGGTGGTGGTGGCCGACGCCTATGGGGTCGTCTCGGGCTTCGATGCCGCCCGCGGCGGCCAGCGCTGGCGCCGCGACACCCGCCCGAACGAGGACGACGCCGACAACATCGGCGCCGGCGCGATCATCGAGGGCGATACCGTCTATGTGACGACCGGCCTCGCCGAGGTCATGGCGCTGGAGGCCGCGACCGGCGCCATCAAATGGCGCGCCCGGTTGCCCTCCCCGGCGCGCGGCGCCCCGGCCCTGCTCGGCAACCGGCTGTTCGTGCCGATCATCGAAAACCAGTTGCTGGCCCTTTCCACCGAGGACGGGCGGCGGCTCTGGACCCATCGCGCGCCACCGACCCCCGCCGTGCCCTTCGGCCTGCCAACCCCGGCCATCGATGGCGAACTGGTCGTTGCGGGCTTCGCCTCCGGCGAATTGACGGCGATCCGCGCCACCGACGGGCGGGTGATGTGGACCGAGGGCCTCGGCTCCTCCGGTCGCAGCGGGCTGACCGATTTCTCCGGCATCCGCGGCATGCCGGTGATCGAGAATGGCTGGGTTTTTGCGACAGCCCTGTCCGGCAACACCATGGCGGTCGATCTGCGGACCGGGCGCCGGGTCTGGGAACGCGATGTCGGCAGCACCGAGACCCCGGCCGTGGTCGGCGACTGGGTTTTTGTGGTCAGCCTGGCGGGCGAACTGGTCGCGCTGACCCGGGCCGATGGCCGGGTGCGCTGGATCCTGCCGCTCGACCCGGCTCCGCCGGGCCGCGAGTCCGACTGGCAGCGCGCCAGTTTCGCCGCCCCGATCGTGGCCGGCGGCCGCATCATCGTCCCCGGCAGCAAGGCCGAGGCGCTGTTGGTGGACCCGGCCGAGGGCCGCATCGTCGGCCGCCTGCGGCTGCCCGGCGGGGTGACGCTACCCGGGGCCGTGGTCGGCTCCGACGTCTTCTTCACGACAGATACCGCCACGCTGGTGTCGTTCAGGGGTTAGAGCAATATCGGATCAGATGGAATCATCTGATCCGATTTCTTGCTCTAGATTCAACGGCTTCTAGAGCACGAGATCGATCCACTTGGATCGATCGTGCTCTAGCCCCCGCATGGCTGGCATCCGCCGGGCGGCGGTGGCGCACTACCCGCAATGCCCCGCTTTCCTGTAAGCGACGCGCATGACCACGCGCATCGCCATCGTCGGCCGGCCCAATGTCGGCAAATCCACCATCTTCAATCGGCTGGCCGGGCGCAGGCTCGCCCTGGTGGACGACACGCCCGGCGTCACCCGCGACCGCAAGGAAGCGCCCACGGCCATCGCCGGGCGGCCGATCATCCTGCTCGACACCGCGGGGCTGGAGGAAGCCGACCCCGACACCATCCCCGGCCGGATGCGCGCCAGTTCCGAAACTGCGATCCGCGAGGCCGATATCATCCTGTTCGTGGTCGATGCCCGCCAGGGGCTGACGCCGACCGACCGCGCCTTTGCCAAGCGCATGCACCGGGTGCCCGCGCCCGTCATCCTGATCGCCAACAAGACCGAAGGCCGCGGCGGCGCCACCCTGGCGATGGAGGCCTATGAACTCGGCCTCGGCGACCCCATCGCCGTTTCGGCCGAACATGGCGAGGGCTTTGGCGGGCTGCTGGATGCCATCGTCGCCCTGTTGCCGGACGAGGAGGTGGAGCGGCCCGAAAAGGACCGGCCCCTGCGCCTGGCCATCGTCGGCCGCCCCAATGCCGGCAAATCCACCCTGCTGAACGCCCTGGTCGGCGAGGACCGGATGATCACCGGCCCCGAGCCCGGGCTGACCCGCGATGCCGTCGCGGTCGAATGGACCGACGATACCGGCGGCAAGGTGCGGCTGGTGGATACCGCCGGGCTGCGCAAGAAGGCGCGGGTCGAGGAGAACCTGGAAAAGATGTCCACCGGCGCCTCGATTGGGGCACTGAAGGAATGTGAGGTCGCGGTGCTGGTGCTCGATGCCCTGCTGGGCCTGGAACAGCAGGACCTGAACATCGCGCGGCTGGCGGAACGCGAGGGCCGGGCGATCGTGCTGGCGCTGAACAAGTGGGACGCGGTGCCCGACCGCAACGCCGCCCGCAAGGCGATCGAAGATGTGCTGCAAACCTCGCTGGCGCAGCTCAAGGGCATCACCGTGGTACCGATGAGTGCGGCGACCGGGGCGGGCGTGGAAAAGCTGATGCCGGCGGTGCGCGCGACGTATGAACGCTGGAACCGCCGCATCGGCACGGGCGAGTTGAATCGCTGGTTCGAATTGGTGAAGGAACGCCACCAGCCGCCGCTGGTCGATGGCCGGCGGATCAAGCTGCGCTACCTGACGATGCCCAAGGCCCGGCCGCCGACCATCGTGGTTTTTGGTACGCGGGCCGAGACTCTGCCGGATGACTGGCAGCGCTACATGGTCAACGCCTTCCGCGAAAAATTCGACATGGGCGGGGTGCCGATCAGGGTGCAGTTGCGCGGCAGCGAGAACCCGTATGCCGAGGCCGAAGGCTGATAACCGCGCTTTCGGACAAATCCGTCAGGCCTTTTTTTCCCAGCCCTTTTCGCCCTGTTGCCAATACGCAAGGCCGTGCCCGGCCTCCTTCCAGACCCGCCAGCGCGCCCGCGCGGCGGTGACGGCGGCGTCGTCCTGGCCGTCGAACAGGTCGAACACCCGGTCGTATTCCGCGACCCGCAGGGTTGTCGCGCCATCGGCCAGGAACAGGAAGCGCGCGCCATTGGGGGCGGGGGTATCCTCGATGGTCAACCAGATCGGTTGCAGCTCGGCATCGGCTGTTGCGCCATGCGGCAGCCAGTCGGGCTCGGCCACGATCCATAGCGCCTGGTCGAGCGCCGCCAGGCGTTCGGGGCTGCCCAGCATCACCACAGCCCGGCCGTTCTGGTCCAACACCCGGCCGAGCAGGCGCGGCAGGGCCTGCTCCAGGCTGCTGCGGGTCAGGTGGTAGAAGGCGATATCGGTCATCAGGCCCGATGCGGGTCCTCGAACCGCGCCGCCGCCAGCGCAGCCAGCAGCCGTACACCGAAGCCGGTCGGCCCGGCGGGGCCGCGCCAATCCGCCTCCTCCCGCGTCTCAACCCCGGCGATGTCGAGGTGGACCCAGGGGATGCCCTCGGCAAAATGCCGCAGGAAGGCGGCGGCGTGGCAGGCATCGGGTTGCAGCCGGCCGCTCGCGCATTGCCGCAGGTCGGCGATATCGCTTTTCAGCGCTTCCTCGTGCGCCGCGCCGATCGGCATGTGCCAGACGGCATCGCCCGTCGCCTCCCCCGCGCCGCCGACATGGGCCAGCAGCGGCGCATCGGTGCCGAACATGCCCGCCCGGTGATGGCCGAGGGCGGTGACGATGCTGCCCGTCAGGGTCGCCAGATCGACCAGCGCCGCGGGGCGTTCGTGCCGCACCGCCCAGGCCAGCGCATCGGCCAGGACCATCCGGCCCTCGGCATCGGTGTCGATGGTTTCCACGCTGCGGCCGGACAGCGTGCGGATCACATCGCCCGGCCGCCAGGCATCGCGCCCCGGCATATTCTCGGCCAGCGCCAGCACGGCGGTGACGGGGGCGGGCGACCGGCGCCGCGCCAGCGCCAGCACGGCCCCTGCACAGGCGGCCGCACCCGCCATGTCGGCGCGCATGTCCTGCATGCCGGCGGCGGGCTTGATGCTGATGCCGCCGGTGTCGAAGGTCATGCCCTTGCCGACCAGCACCAGCCGCTCGTCGCCCGTCGTGCCGGGCCAGCGCAGGATCACGAGGCAGGGCGGATGGGCCGAGGCGCGCCCGACCGCCAGCAGCGCGCCGGCGCCGGCCGCGCGCAGCGCGCCAACCCCCATCACCTCCACCGTGACGCCGTCGTCCTGGAGCGCGCGCAGCCGTGCGGCGAAGCGACGGGGGGTCAGGATATTGGCGGGTTCGGCGACCAGGGTGCGGCAAAAGCCGACGCCGGCCAGCACGCCCTGCATCGCCAGGACATCCTCGGCCAGATCCTCCGGCTCGGCGACATGCAGGATCAGACGCAGCCGCTTCGGCACCGGGGCCTGGCGCCGGATGGGGGGCGTCCAGCCGCGCAAGGCGGCGCCGGTCGCGACCGCGATGGCGGCCCGGGGCGGCAAGCCGCGCAAGTCCAGGGCGATGCGCCGGGCCGGTCCTGCCAGGACGGGGGGCGTGGCGTCGAGCAGCGCCATCGCCGAACCGCCCGCGCGTTCCCAGGCATCCATACCGGCACCCGCCAGCACCAGGTCGGGAAAGCCGGGCGCCGAGACCCGCACAGCCTGGCCCGCCGCGCCGGAAAAGCCGGCCGCGGCGGCGACCTCGGCCAAACCCGCGGGGATTTCACCGATGGCCAGGGGCAGGATGGTGGTGCGCCCCGGCTTCGGTGCGTCGCCGCGCAATCGCAGCCGGGGCATGCCGGTCTTCAAGGTGGTGTCTTCACCGGGTTCAGGCGTCCTCGTCATGGTCGGCGACCAGCCGATCGAGCAGCCGCACGCCATAGGCCGTGGCGCCCTTGGGGATCGTCGGCGCGTCCTTGGTGCTCCAGGCGGTGCCGGCGATGTCGAGGTGCGCCCAGGGCGTGCCGGGTTCGATGAAGCGCTGGATGAACTGGGCTGCGGTGATGCTGCTGCCGGCGCGGCCGCCGCCGATGTTCTTCATGTCGGCGATGTCGGATTTCAGGCCCTTGTCATAGGCCTCGCCCAGCGGCATCCGCCACACGGCCTCTCCGGTCACGAGGCCCGCGGCGGTCAGTTTCTGGCTCAGCGCGTCGTCGTTGCTGAACAGCCCGGCGTGTTCATGGCCGAGCGCCACGATGATCGCCCCGGTCAGGGTCGCCAGATCGACGATGTATTTCGGTGAGAAGTGCTTCTGGGCGTACCAGAGCACGTCGGCCAGCACGAGACGGCCTTCGGCGTCGGTGTTCAGCACCTCGATCGTCTGGCCCGAGGCGCTGGTCACGACATCGCCCGGGCGCTGTGCGGTGCCCGATGGCATGTTCTCGACCAGGCCCACCAGGCCCACCGCATCGACGCGGGCCTTGCGCCCGGCCAGCGCCGCCATCAACCCGACGACGCAGCCGGCGCCGGCCATGTCCCACTTCATGTCCTCCATGCCGCCGGCGGGCTTGATGCTGATGCCGCCGGTGTCGAAGGTGACGCCCTTGCCGACGAAGCAGACCGGCGGGGCGCCTTTCTTCTTTGCCCCGTTCCAGCGCATGACGACCATCCGCGCCTCGATCTCCGAGCCCATGGCGACGCCGAGCAGCGCGCCGAAGCCCAGCTTGCGCATCTCCTTCGGGCCGAGGACTTCGACCTCGACGCCCAGTTTGGTCAGCGCCTTGCAGCGTTCGGCCATTTCGACCGGGTGCAGCACATTGGGCGGTTCTGCAACGAGTTCGCGGGCGAGGAACACGCCATCGGCGACAGCGCGCAGCGGGGTCCAGGCGGATTTTGCGGCCGGCACGCCCGACGTCGCGATGGCGATCTTGCCGAGCTTGGGCATGTCCTCGGGCTTCTGGGTGGTGCGGTACTTGTCGAAGCGCCAGGCGCGCAAGACCAGGCCCATGGCGACACGGGCGGCCTCCGCGGGGGGTAGCATGTCGGCGGCGATGGTGGCTTCGGTGGCCGAGGCGATGGCGGTCCAGGCGGTGCCGCCAGCGGCTTCCAGGGCTTCTGGCGTGACCTCGGCCGGCTTGCCCAGGCCGACCAGGACAACGCGGGCAAGCCCGGCGCCGGGGGCATAGAGGGTCGCGGTCTGCGCCTTTCGGCCGGTGAAGGCGGCGGCCTCGATCCCGCGCGCGATGGCGCCGGCGGTGGCTTCATCGGCATCGGCCGCAAGGCCGGTCAGCGCGGCGCCTTCGGGCAGCAGCAGCACCAGGGCGCCGCCACGGGGCAGGGTCGGCTTGACGAAGGCGATATCGGGCATGGGGAACTCCGGAGCGGCTTGCTGGCACAGTCTAGCGAAGCGGTCTCGCACCGGAAGGGGCGGCAGCCAAGGTGCCGGAAGGCGCGGGGGGAAAGGTGCCGGAAGGCGCGGGGGGAAAGGTGCCGGAAGGCGCGCTGTGGTCGCCCGGCCTGGGGCCGCGTATGCAGCGCCGATGACCACCCGCACCCTGCCCCCCGAAGCGGTCGATGACGCCGCGGCGCTGCTGCGGGCCGGCGCGCTGGTCGGCTTCCCGACCGAGACCGTCTATGGCCTGGGCGCCGATGCCCGCAATGCCGCCGCCGTCGCGGCGGTGTTCACCGCCAAGGGCCGGCCACATTTCAACCCGCTGATCTGCCATCTGCCGGATGCCGACGCGGCCTTTGCCGAGGTGATCCCCGACGACCGTGCGCGCGCGCTGGCCGATGCCTTCTGGCCTGGCCCGCTGTCGCTGGTGCTGCCGCGCCGGGCCGGTTGCCGGGTCGATCTGCTGGCCGGGGCGGGGCTGGACACGCTGGCCGTGCGTGTCCCGGCGCATCCGCTGGCCCTGGCGCTGCTGCGGGCGGCGGGCACGCCGGTCGCGGCGCCTTCGGCCAACCGGTCGGGGGAAGTGTCGCCGACCACGGCGGCGCATGTGCTGCACGGCCTGGGCGGGCGCATCGCCGCGGTGCTGGATGGCGGCGCCTGCGCGGTGGGGCTGGAGAGTGCGGTGCTCGACCTGACCGGGCCGCGCGCGGTGCTGCTGCGCCCGGGGGGTGTTGCGGTCGAGGCGATCGAGGCCGCGATCGGGCCCGTCGGCCGGCCGCTGCCGCTGTCGGCCGCCGATGCCAGCCGGTCGCTGCGCAGCCCGGGGATGCTGCTGTCGCATTACGCGCCGCGCCTGCCACTGCGGATGGCGGCCCTGGCGGTCGGCGCGGAGGAGGCGCTGCTCGCCTTCGGTCCGCCCCTGCCCGGCGCGGGCGCGGTCTGGCAATTGAGCGAGGCGGGGGATGTGACCCAAGCCGCGACCCGGCTGTTCGCCGGGCTGCGCTGGCTGGACGAGGAGGGCGCACGGCGCGGCCTGTCGGGGATCGCTGCCATGGCGGTGCCCGACACCGGCCTCGGCGCGGCCATCAACGACCGGCTGGGTCGCGCCGCGGCGCCGCGTTAGGCTCCCCGGTCAAGCCCCGTCCAGCACCAGTGCTTCCGCGACGATGGTGACCGCGCCGGCGCCGATCACGACGACGGGCGTGGTCAATGGCGCGAAGGCAATGGGATTGCCGCCCGACTGCGCATCGAACAGACCGAGGTGCGTGAGCGTGCCGGACGCCGCGGTGAACGCGAAACGCAGGGTTTCGGCGTTCCGCTGGGCGCCGGTGCCGGTGAAGCTGGCGCGGGCGCGGGCATAGCCGTTGCCGACCGGTTCCCCGGTCAGCCCCGACACCGCCGTGGCGCTCGTGCCGAGGCCGACGAAGACGACATTCGGCAGGGCGGGCGACCGGCCGACGAGGGCGCGGGCGGCCAGGTTGCGGGCATAATCGGTCAATGCGGGCATGACGATCCTCCGGACGGTGGTTCAACAAGAAGCGGCACGGGCGCTGGGCGCCCGGCCGGCCCTGATCAGTAGTTCACGATGACCTGCACCCAGCCGGTGCCGCCGTCGCCGCCGCGGCCGCCGCTGCCGCCTTCGGCCGATCCGCCGCCGCCGCCGCCGGCACTGCGCCCCGCGCTGCCGCCCGCGCCGCCGGCGCCGCCTATGTTGCCGCCGCCGCCGCCGCCCGAATAGCCACCCATGCCAGGCGCTGCGTCGCTCCCCACGGCACCGGCCCCGCCCGTGTTGGCCCCGCCGCTGATCAGCGTGCTGGCTGCCCGTGCCGCGATGCGCCCGCCGCCGCCGCCGAAAGCGGTGCTGGTCGTGCTGGTGCCGCCGCCGCTGGCGCCGCCGCAGCCGCCGATATCGACCAGGCCGCCGTTGTTGCCTGCCGCGCCATTGGTCCCGGTAAAGCCACCGCAGCCAGCGGCGTGCGTCGCGTTCGAGGACACGCCGCCGGGTACACCGCCGAGCACACCCGCCGTCCCGGCCGTCGCCGTCGCGGTGCTGCCGCCGTTGCCGCCCAGGCCGGCGCCGCCGCCGCCGCCAGACGCTGCGGACAGTTGCCCGCCCGCCCCGCCGCCGCCGGCATAGGCGGTCAGGATCGGCACGCCGCCCATTGTGATGGTGCTGGCGGCGCCTGCCGTGCCTGCGGTGCCGGCGGTATTGGCACCCGTCGCCCCCGCGCCGCCGACACCTGCCGCACCGATGATGATGGTCAGGTCGGCGGTGATCTCACTCCCCATGATGGTGTGCTGGACCACGGCACCACCACCCCCGCCGGCCCCCCCGCTGGTCGCCGTGCCGGGCGCGCCGCGCGCGCCGCCACCCGCGCCACCGCCCGCGCCGCCGGCCCTGATCGTATAGGATTTGGCCGATGGGATGCGGGTGAAGGTGCCGCTGGCGACGAAGTCGGTATGCGTCGTGAAGGAGGAGGCCGCCACGAAGGCGGTCGTCGCGACCTGCATCGTCACGGTCCCCGGTGTCGCGGTCGGCGCCGTCGGCGTGCCGGTCAGCGCCGCCGAGGCGAGCGGCGCCGCCCCCGCGACATCCGCGACCGCCAGGGTCACGGCACCGCTGCGGCCCGCGACCGTCGCCACGCCGGCGCGGGCATCCACATACCGCTTCGTGGCGGCCTGCAACGCGGCCGTCGGATCGGCCGCCAGCACCAGCGGGCCGCCCAGGGTCAGTGTGCCGGTGGCCGACAGGCGGAACCGCTCGGTCAGCGCGGCCCCCTGGCGCGTTTCGAGGCTGATGGACCCGGCCTCCGACCCCGCCGTGACCGTATCGGCAAAGGCCGACAGCCGTGCGAAAGTCACTTCGGCCGCGGCCGTGTTCAGCCCGTTGAACTGCACCTGCGCCAACCGGTCGCCGGCGATGGGCGTGGCCGAAACGCGGCGCAGTTGCATCGTGAACGGCGCCGTGGCGCCGGACGGGGAGCCCAGATCAAGGCCGCCATTCGGGTTCAGGGTCGGGTCGCCACCGATGGCCAGGCTGTTGCCGGTACCGATGGAGATGAAGTTCGTCGCCTGGTCGGCGCTGTTGGCAAGGTTCAGCCGGGCACCGAGCGACGCCGACCGGCGCCGCAGCGTGGCCGTGCCGTCGGCCGCGATGTCCATCCGCCGGGTCAGGCCGGATGCGGCCGAGGGAATGGTGAGGAACTCGACGCTGCCGCCGCCGACCCGGGCCGCCTGCGTCCCGTTCAGGCGATTGCCGATGACGATGATCTTCTGCAGCGCCGCATCGGACTGGGCGGTGAAGGTCGCGGTCTTCAGGTCGTTGCCGATCAGCGTCAGGTTGGCGGCCGCATCCTGGATGTTGACGACGCAGGGATTGCCGGTGCCGAACAGCGATGGGCCCGACGTCAGGTCCGAAGCCTCGATCGTCAGCGCACCGGACACCATGTCCACAGTGCGGACGGCACCGCCGTTCACCACCGCACCGACCATGTGGTGCTGGTCGTTCGATGTGCTTTCCACCCGCACGGTCGTGCCCATCGACGATATGAACCCGCCGATCCACTTGGTGCGAAAGGCATTGCCGCCGATGCGCAGCCCGATGGTGGCCGGGTCGGCCACCGACGTGTTGTTGTCCACCGATGAGTTGACGATCTGCGTCGCCTGCGACCCGGTGCCGAGATCGAAGCCGATATCGTAGCCATACGCGAAGCAGTCCACGAACTCGCAGACATCGGAATCGGTCAGGCGGAACGCGGTGCCGGTGCGGCGGTTGTTCCAGACATGCAGGAGCCCGCCGGTCGTGTAGGCGCCCGAGAACGCGCTGGCCTGCAGGTCCACGACATTGGCGTTGATCAGCGTCACGGTGAAGCGGCCATTCGCTGCGGCCACACCGCCAACCGCGGTGATGTTCACCAGGTCGCCGGTCAACAGCCCGTGTGCCGTGCCGGTGGTGATGCGCACCAGTCCGGAGCCATTGTTGGCGACCGCTGTGATGACGTTGGACACCAGGCTGATGGCCGTCAGGTTGCCGGTCACGAAGGGCCAGAAATGCACCCCGTGCATGCGCGCGATGTCATAGGCCCGCGCCAGCACGATGCCGTTCCGGTTGTCGCCCAGCACGTCGCGGATCTGCACGCGCGCGTTGAAGTCCGAGACGATGGCGCGGTCGAACCCGAGGATCAGCAGCCGCTCGATGCGCGCATCGGCCCCGTTGCCGCCGCCCGCCCCGGTGCCGTCGCCGATGGTGACCGCGGTGCCGGCAAAGGCCGCGACCGCGTTCAGCGCTTCGCGCATCGTGGTGGGGGTGGTCAGGCCGCTGCGCAGGATGGCCAGGCCCTCCAGCCGCGAACCGCGGCGCAGCCGCACCGTACGGGCGGCACTGAGAATGAGCGCGAAGGGCACCGAGCCGTAGTTCGCCGCCTCGCGCTGCCCGCCGGAGGCGCCGCCCATCAGCGTGACACCTGGCCTCACGTCCAGATCGGCGGCGGCAATGAGATAGCGGCGGGCACCGAGCAGGACGATGCCGCCGCCGGCCGCGCTCGCCGCGTTGATCGCCGCCTGGATGGCCACGACATCATCGGTCGTGCCGTTGCCGACAGCGCCGAAATCACGGACATGCAGGTCACGCTCGGCCTGCATCGCGGCGCGCAGCTGCGCCATGCTGGCACGGCGGGTTTCGGCGGTAACGCCGCTGCCCTGCACCACCGGGGCCAGGTCGTTGTCGTTGAGCGCCGTGGCGGCGGGCAGGTCGGAGAGCTTGGCGTCGGGCATCGGGGGGCGATCCTCGAATCAGGTGTTTCGGGGGGGAAAGGCGGTGTTGGGCGGCGTCAGGGCTCCAGCAGCAGGACACCGCCCTGTTGCAGCAGCAGGCGCCCGCTGCCCTGCAGCAGCAGCGAATAGGGCGCGGTGATGGAGAACGGCGCCGAGACACCGAACAGCGTGGCATCGTCCGGTGCCTCGACGCGCAGCCGATAGCCGCTGCCAATGGCCGGCAGGGTCAGGATGGCCGCCGCCGCCCCGCTGCTGGGAACGGCCGTCACCGGCCCCGCGACCACCGCATCGTTGATGTCGCGGATCGAGAAGCGAACGCTCGCGACCGCGCCGTTCACGCTGGCGGTGACCGCGATGAGGCGGCCCTGGGTCAGGCCTGCCGGCAAGTCACCGAGGGCGATCCCGCTGGCGACCACATTGCCCGACAGGGAGAATTCATAGACGGGCAGGCCGCGCACGGTCGCCCGCAGCGGCGCATTGGCGGCGTCGAGCACCAGGCCATTGCCGGTGATCGCCAGGGACCGGACCGGCAGCATGGAAATCGCGTCGGCCGCGACCACCATGATCACGTGGCCCGGCCGCAGCCGTTGCAGGGCGGGGGCGAAATACCCCGATGCCAGCGTCTGCGCCCGCGTGTCGGTGGTCGCATAATGCCAGAGGGTGAAGCTTTCGGTGGCGGTCAGCGTGACCAGCGCGTTGGGGTCGAAGGGCATCAGGCGGGCCCTGGAGGCGTGCGGTGGGGTGTGGGCGCGGGCATGCATCGCCTCCTGCCCCGGCGCGGCGTGGCCGGCGGGGGTGCGGGTTGCGGGGATGGAAAAGCGGATGGCGCGGAGTGGGCGGCTGGACGCACCTCACCCCTTGGCGAAGCGGGAGATGCCATGAATAGGAAAATAAGTCAAGGAAAAAATACCGCACCACCCGGCTGCACAAGTGGATACGACATGGTCCAGGCTGGACACCCGCTATTTCTGCCCAAGGGTTCCGCCATGCGCCGCCTGCTGGTCCTGCTTGCTTTCCTGTTGCCGCTGGCCCCCCCCCGCCATGGCACAGCAGCGGGTGCTGAACGTCTTCAACTGGTAGGACTACATCGACCCCTATGCCGTCAGCCGATTCACGGCCGAGACCGGAATCCGTGTCAGGTACGACGTCTATGACAGCCTGGAGACGCTGGAAGGCCGGCTTGCCGCCGGGCGCAGCGGCTACGACATCTTCGTCCCGAACGCCGAGCCGAGCTTTGCCCGGATGATTCGCGCCGGGGCGCTGCGACCGCTCGACCGCACCCTGATCGGACCTGGGGCGGACAGGACCCGGCCTTGCTCGCGCGGGTGGAGGGCGCGGGCCCGGGCAACCGCCATGGGGCGATATACCTATGGGGCACCATCGGCCTCGCCATCCGCCCCGACCGGGTGCGGGCACTGGCGCCGGATGCGCCGCTCGACAGCCTGGACCTGCTGCTGCGGCCGGAACACGCGCGGCGCCTGACGCGCTGCGGCATCGCGGTGATGGACAGTGCCATCGACGTGCTGCCGAGCGTGCTGCGCTGGGCCGGGCGCGATCCCGACAGCGCAGCACCCGAGGACCTCCGCGCCGCCGAGGCAGCGCTGCTCGGCATCCGGCCCCATGTCCGCGCGATCACCGCCAGCAGCACCATCCTCGACGCGGTGGCGAACGGGGAATACTGCGTGGCTCTGACCTATTCCGGCGATGTGATCCAGGCCGCCGCCCGGGCGCGCGAGGCAGGCCGGGGTGTCGAAATCGGCTACGTGCTGCCGAAGGAAGGCGCGCAACTCTCCTTCGACATGCTGGCGATCCCGACCGATGCGCCGGACCCGGCTGCGGCGCATGCCTTCATCGCTTTCCTGCTGCGGCCCGATGTGATGGCCGGCATCACCAACCAGGTGCGCTACCCGAACGCGATCCCCGCCAGCCTGCCGCTGGTGCGCGACGATGTCAGGGGCGACCCGAACGTCTACCCGACCGACGCGACCATCGCGCGCGGCTTCACGGTGGGCGCGCTGACCCCCGCGGCCGAGCGCGCCCGCGCGCGCGCCTGGAGCCGCTTCAAGGCCGGCCGCTGAACGCGCCGCTGTTGCGCGTTGCGGGGCTGACGGTCCGCTTCGGCCGCGCGGTCGCGCTGGACGCACTCGACCTGGATGTCGCGCCGGGGGCGTTCGTGGCCCTGCTGGGCGGGTCGGGGTCGGGCAAGTCCACCCTGCTGCGCGCCATCGCGGGGTTTGTCGTGCCGGCCGCCGGTCAGGTGTCGATTTACGGGCGGGACCGCGGCCCGCTGCCGCCGGAACGCCGGCCGCTGCACATGATGTTTCAGTTCTACGCGCTATTCCCGCACATGAGCGTGGTCGACAACGTCGGCTACGGGTTGCGCCGCGCGGGGATCGCCGCGTCGCGGAGGCGCTGGAGATGGTCGGCCTTGGCGCGTTCGGCGGCCGACGGCCGGCGGCGCTTTCGGGCGGGCAGCAGCAGCGCGCGGCGCTGGCGCGGGCGCTGGTGCTGCGGCCACGATTGCTGTTGCTGGACGAACCGCTCGGCGCGCTGGACGCGGGCTTGCGCGAACGCACGGGTGCCGACTTGCGCGCGCTGCCACGCGCCACCGGCGCCGCCTTCCTGATGGTGACGCACGACCAGGCGGAAGCGCTGGCCCTGGCCGATCGCATCGCCGTGCTGGATGCCGGGCGCATCGTGCAGCAGGGCGCCCCGCGCGAGGTCTGGGACCGGCCCGCCACCCGCTTCGTCGAGGATTTCCTGGGGGCTGCGAATATCCTCATCGGCACCGCCCGCGCCGATGGCGGGGTCGATTGCCCGGGCCTGCCGGCGCTGCTGCGCCCCGCGACGCCGCATGGCAGCGCCGCCGGGGCGGCGGTCGCGCTGGCCTTGCGGGCGGAGCGGATCGCGCTGGACCCCGCGGGCGACGGCATCGCCGCCATCGTCCAGGCCGCGGCGTTCCGCGGCGGCGCCACGCTGCTGACCCTGCGGACGGATGGCGGCGCCATGCTGCGCGCGGCCTGGCCGGCGGCGAAAGGTCCCGCGCCCGGCGGGCGTGTCGGGGTGGCCTGGGATGACGCGGCGCTGGTGCCGCTCGCGCCGTGATCCGCCGGCTGCCTTGGGCCGCGCTCGGCCTCGGTGTCGCGGCGCCGCTCGCATTGGTTGGCGTGATCGCTTTGGGTGAAGCGGCCGATGCGGTGCCGCCGGTCCGTTTTCCCTGGAACGGCGGGATGGATTGGGCGAGCCTCGGCCTGGTCGCGACCGACCCTTTCTATGCCGGGGCGCTGCTGACATCGCTGGTGGTCGCCGCCGTCACGGCGGGGGCCTGCGTCGTCCTGGGCTTTCCGATGGCGCTCGGTAGCGCCCGGGCTGGCCGCGGCGCCCGGCCCTGGCTGCTGGGGGCGGTGATGCTGCCGTTCCTGACCGGCTTCCTGCCGCGCATGGGGGCCTGGATCGGTCTGCTGCGGGATGAGGGCTAAGTGAACGGCCTGCTGGCCGTGTTCGGGCAGGAAGCGCTGCCGCTGCTGTATTTGAACGCGGCGATGCTGATCGGCATGGTCCACGCCTATCTGCCGTTCGCCGTCCTGCCGCTGTTCGGTGTGCTGCTGCGGCTGGACCCGGCGCTGGAGGAAGCCGCGGCCGACCTGGGCGCCGGGCCTGCTGCGCGGCTCTGGACGGTGGTGCTGCCGCAGGCGGCGCCGGGCATCGCCGTGGCCTTCCTGCTGGTCTTCATCCCCGCGGCCGGGGAATACGTCATCCCCAAACTGCTGGGGCCGCCCGGCGCCAGCCTGGTTGGCGGGTGATCGTGCAGGAGTTCTTCCAGAACTGCGACTGGCCCGTGGCGGCCGCGCCATCTTCGGTGCCCTGGCCGGGGCGCCGCTGGTGCAGCCGGAGGTGGTGACCGGCCTGTCGCTGCTGCTGCTGTTCGTCGCCTTGCAGACGCTGACCGGCGGCTGGCCGGAGCGTGGCGCGGGGACCGTCCTCGTGGCCCATGCCCTGCTGGCCGGCGCCTATGTCGCCGTGCTGGTGCAGGCCCGGTTGGCCGCCCTTGACCCGGCGCTGGAAGAGGCTGCGCGCGACCTGGGCGCGACCCCCTGGGGGGCCTTTCGCACCATCACCCTGCCGCTGATCGCCCCGGCCCTGGCGGCGGGCTGGCTGCTGGCCTTCACCCTGTCGCTGGACGATCTGGTGGTCGCAGCCTTCGTCTCCGGCCCCGCCGGGACCACCCTGCCTCTGGCGGTACTCGCCATGCTGCGGCTGGGGATGACGCCCGAGGTGAACGCTTTTTGCTGGCCGGGGCTACGATCTGCATGGCCCTGGCGGCGCTTCTGCTCCGGCGCCGGGTTGTCGCACCCGAAACCGAGGGGTAGGGATGGAGACGCCCCTGAACCGAGAGCCCACATGCACCTTACCGCCGAGCGTCTGGACCGCATCTCCCCGTCCCAGACCATCGTGATCACCGCCAAGGCCCGCGCCCTCAAGGCCGCCGGGCGGGACGTGATCAGCCTGTCGGTCGGTGAGCCCGACTTCGAGACGCCGCGCAACGTGAAGGACGCGGCGATCCGCGCGATCGAGGCGGGCGAGACACGCTACACCGACGTCGCCGGCACGAAGGCGCTGCGCGAGGCGGTGGCGCGCAAGTTCAAGCGCGACAGCGGCCTCGACTACAGCGCCGATGAAATCATCGTCTCGACCGGCGGCAAGCAGGTGATCTTCAACGCGCTGCTGGCGACGATGCAGGCGGGCGACGAGGCGATCATCCCGGCCCCCTGCTGGGTCTCCTATCCCGACATCGTGGCGCTGGCCGAGGGCACGCCGGTGATCGTGCCGGCGGGGCAGAACCAGGGCTTCAAGATCAACGCCGAACAGTTGGAAGCCGCGATCACGCCCAAGACCAAGTGGTTCATCCTGAACAACCCTTGCAACCCGACAGGGGCGGCCTATTCCGCCGCGGAATTGAAGACCCTGACCGACGTGCTGATGCGGCACCCGGATGTCTGGGTTTTTACGGACGACATCTACGAGAAGCTGGCCTACGACGGGTTCAAGCCGGCGACCGTGTTGCAGGTGGAGCCGCGGCTGCGCGACCGCACGGTCACGATGAACGGCTGTTCGAAAGCCTATGCCATGACCGGCTGGCGCATCGGCTTCGCGGGCGCCCCGGTGCCTCTGATCAAGGCGATGGACAAGTTGCAGGGGCAGAGCACTTCCAACACCAGCAGCATCTCCCAGGCCGCGGCGATCGAGGCGCTGGACGGCCCGCAGGACAGCGTCGAGGAGATGCGCGTCGCGTTCCAGGAACGCCGCAACCTGGTGGTCGCCGGGCTGAACCAGTGCCCCGGCATCCGCTGCCACACCCCGGAAGGCGCCTTCTATGTCTATCCGGACATCGCCGGCTGCATCGGCAAGACCACCGCCGGTGGCGCGCTGATCAAGGATGACGAGGCCTTTGTGGTGGCGCTGCTGGAGGAACAGGGCGTCGCCGCCGTGCACGGCAGCGCCTTCATGTTCCCCGGGCATTTCCGGATATCCTACGCGACGTCGAACGATCTGCTTACCGAGGCCTGTGCCAGGATCAAGAAATTCTGCGAGGGTCTGCACTGATGCCGCCCCTCGCCGAGCGGCTGAAGGACATCGCGCTGGCGGCCTCCGCCGCCATGACCATGAAGGCGCGCGAGCTTTCCAACGCCGGGCACAACGTCATCTCGCTGGCAGTGGGCGAGCCGGACTTTGCCACCCCCGCACATGCGATCGAGGCGGCGCACCAGGCCGCCCTCGCCGGCGACACCAAATACCCGCCGCAGGACGGCACGCCGGCGCTGAAGCAGGCGGTGCAGCGCAAGTTCAAGCGCGACAACGGCCTGGACTACGCGCTGGACGAAATCATGATCGCCAATGGCGGCAAGCAGATCATCATGAATGCCCTGCTCGCGACCTGCGATCCGGGCGACGAGGTGCTGATCCCGGCCCCCTACTGGATCAGTTATTCGGAGATGGCCAAGCTCGCGACCGCGACGCCGACCTTCGTGAACTGCCCGCAGAACAACGGCTTCAAGCTGCGGCCCGAGGATCTGGACGCCGCCATCACGCCAAAGACCAAATGGCTGTTCCTGAACTTCCCCTCCAACCCGACGGGTGCGGCCTGTTCGCGGGAGGAGATGAAGGCCATCGCACAGGTCATGCTGAAGCACCCGCATGTCTGGATACTGACCGACGACATGTATGAGCACATGGTCTACGACGGCTTCGAATTCTGCACGATCGCCGAGGTCGAGCCGGCGCTGAAGGACCGGGTGCTGACCGTCAACGGCGCCTCCAAGACCTATGCGATGACCGGCTGGCGCGTCGGTTTCGGCGGTGGCCCCAAGGCCTTGATCAAGGCGATGGTCAATATGCAGAGCCAGGTGACCAGCGGCATCAGCACCGTGTCCCAGGCCGCGGCCGTCGCGGCGCTGGATGGGCCGCAGGACCTGGTGGCCGAGCGCGCGGCGATCTATTGCGAACGACGCGATCTGGTCGTGGCGATGCTGAACGACGCGCCCGGCATCGTCTGCCACAAGCCGGAAGGGGCGTTCTACGTCTATCCGAACATCGCCGGCTGCCTGGGCAAGACCAGTCCGGGTGGGCGGAAGATCGACACCGACAGCGATTTCGCCATGGCGCTGCTGGAAGAAAAACACGTCGCCGCCGTGCAGGGCGCTGCCTACGGCATGTCGCCCTACCTGCGGATTTCCTACGCCACCGACACGGAAAGCCTGCGCGCGGCTTGTGACCGGATTCAGGATTTCTGCCGCAGCCTGACATGATCCGCGCGGGTCGCGACACCGATGCCGACGCCTTCATTCGCCTGATCCGCGACGCCTGGGCGGAATACCCCGGCTGTGTCTTCGACCTGGATGCCGAACTGCCGGAACTGCGGGCGCTGGCTTCGCATTTCGCCGAAGCCTCCGGTGCGCTGTGGGTCGCCGAACAGGATGGCCAGGCGGTCGGCATGATCGGCACATCGGCGCTCGGTTCCGACAACGCGTGGGAAATTCGACGCCTGTATGTCTCAGCCTCGGCGCGCGGCACCGGCATCGCGCACCATCTGCTCGACACTGCCGAGGCGTTTGCCGCGGCGCGCGCCGAGCGGCTGGTGCTTTGGACCGATACACGCTTCGCCGCCGCCCATGCCTTCTACGAAAAGCGCGGCTATGTCCGCAGCGGTTCGATCCGCATCCTCGACGACCTGTCGAAATCGCTGGAGTTCCGCTACGCCAAGCCGGCCCGCGGCTTGGTGGTGGAGGCGCTCGACGCCGCCGGCGCCGCCAGCGCCGAACGCCGCCTGTCGCGCATCCTGGTCGATTGCGTGGCGTCGGGGGCCTCCGTCTCCTTCCTGCCGCCCCTGGCGCCGACCGTGGCGCAGGGCTTCTGGAAAAAGGTCGCCCGCGACGTGGCGGCGGGGTCGCGTCTGCTGCTGGTCGCCTGGCTGGACGGCGCGATGGTCGGCACCGTGCAGGTCGATTGTGCGACGCCGCAGAACCAGGCGCATCGCGCCGAAATCGCCAAGCTGCTGGTCGATCCCGCTGCCCGGCGCCAGGGCGTGGCACGCGCCCTGATGGGTCGCGCCGAGCAGGCCGCGCGCGGCATCGGTCGCCGCCTGTTGACCCTGGACACGAATGCCGGGGATGCCGCCGAACACCTGTACCGGTCGATGGGTTGGCAGGAGGCCGGGCGGATTCCCGATTATTCCCTCCAGGCCGATGGGACGTTCCGCGCCACGGTCCTGTTCTGTAAAGCCCTGTAGCGACCTTGGCCTTTGCCTCACGCTCCGGTGGATGCAAGGCTGTTGCCAGCATGATCAGCCAGCCCCGGGTCGCCATGATGGCCGCCTACAACACCAAAACGAACCGCCGCCGTACCATCGCGGCCAGGTCCACGCCATGCTGACGGCCGCCGGCCAAAGCACGGGCGACACCGACCTGATCCTGCTGCCGGGCATCGCTGCATGAGCGGGCACAACGATAACGACCGCACGATCATGGGCGCGCACGTCGTGGATGACAGCAACCTGACGGCGGCGGCGATGATGCACCTGCTGGTACTGGAACAACCCGGCGCACCGCCGCACCGCCTGCCGCCCGGCCCGGAACCGCTGACCATCGGGCGCACGGTTCAGAACGGGTTGATGCTGGCGTCCGACCAGATCTCCCGCCGGCACTGCATCGTGGCGACCGACACCGATTCGACCAATGGCTGCTGGATCGGCGGCCAACGGATCGAGGGCCCGACCCGCCTGCCGCCCGGCAGCGTCCTGCGCGTCGGGCCCTATCACTTGCAGCACCTGTGCCTGCCGCGCCAGGAGATGGAGCGCAACCGGGGGCTGGAGCGCGACCTGGATGACGAGGGTATCGGCGGGCGCGGCCTGCGACTGATGCGCAAGATGGCGCGGTCGATGGGCTACGAGCGCACGCCCGACGGGCGAAATCGCCTCAGCCTCGTGGAGGCTTAAGCAGCAGGGCCGGACAGGAAGGGGCGCAGCGCCGCCAGCACCGCATCGGGTGCTTCCTCGGCCAGGTAATGGCCGCTCTGCACCGTCCCACCGCTGACGCTGTCATTGGCATAGGCCCGCCAGATATCGAGAGGGGCATACCAGCGACCCACCTTCCCCTTCGCCCCCCAGAGCGCCAGCAGCGGGCAACGGATCCGTTCGCCCGCGGCGCGGCTGGCGCGGTCATCGGCCAGGTCCACGCTGATCGCGGCCCGATAGTCCTCGCAGATCGCAGCAATCGTGCCCGGGGCGTGCAGGGCCGCCAGATAATCGGCGCGGGCGAGGGGATGGAAGAAGTCGCGTTCCTTCGATTCCCGGCTGGTCTGGATGTCGAACCAGTCCTCCACGTCGCGCAGGATCATGCGCTCGGGCTTGGGGTGCGGCTGGGCCAGGAAGAACCAGTGATAGTAGCCTTGCGCGAAATCCATGTCGGTGCGTTCGAAGTGTTCGAGCGTCGGCACGATGTCCATGACGCAGAGCCGTTCCACCGAATCCGGATGATCGATCGCGAGGCGGTGCGCCACGCGCGACCCGCGGTCATGGCTGACCACGCCGTAGCGCGCGAAGCCCTGGCCCAGCATCAGCGCGTGCATGTCGGCGGCCATGGCGCGCTTGCCATAGGCCACGTGCTCGTCGCTGACGGGCGGCTTCTCGGACAGGCCGTAGCCGGTGATGTCGGGGCAGATGAGAGTGTACTGTTCGGCCAGTGCCGGGGCGATGCGATGCCACATGACATGGGTCTGCGGGTTGCCATGCAGCAGCAGCAGGGGTGGGCCTTCACCCATGCGGCGGAAACGGAAGCGGCGGCCACGCGCCTCAGTATAGCCAGGCGTGATATCGAAGAAATCCATGTCAGTGGCTCATGAAAACAGGACAGGGTGCTTCGGTCAGCAGTCTGCGTGTCGTGCTACCGAGCAGCAATGCGCGCAACCCCGATGTCTCGTAGGCGCCCATCACCAGCATGCGCGCGTGCATGGCGGCGGCCTCCGACAGCAGCACATCGGCGGGGTGGTCGCCGGAACTGCCGAAGGCCTCGGCCTCGATGCCGTGGCGCCGCAGGTAGCCGGCGGCGGCGTCCGCCATGGCCTGGGCCGCGCCGGCCGTAGAACCGACGCTGACCACTTTCACCGGCGCATCGCCCAGGGGTTTGAGCAGGGCATAGAGTTGCATCGCGCGCAGGCAGGGGATCGAGCCGTCATATCCCAACAGCACCGGGCCATCGGTCCGCGGCGCCGCCCCCGGCGGCACCACCAGAAGCGGCCGCGCCCCATGGTGCAGCAGCCCGGCGATGGTGGGGGACAGGCCGTCGGTCGTGTCTTCCTGCCCCAAGGTGCTGTCGCGGCCGATCATCACAAGGTCGAAGCCGGCCGAGGCCGCGAGCAGCGCCGGCTCCGGGGCGTCGGTCAGGCGCAGGATCGCAAAGCGGGTGCCGGCGGCGGCCGCGGTGCAGGCGGCGAGGGCGGCGGCGGCCTCCTGTTCCACCCGCGCGAGCCTGGCGGCGTCCCGCCGTTCCTTGAAGGCGCCCCCGCCGATGGGCACAGGCTCCTCCGCCGCTGCCGCATGCGGCAGGTCGAGGATGATCGCGGCGGTCACCTCCGCCCCGGTCGCCTGTGCGATGGCAAAAGCCAGGTCGCGAGCCGATTGGGCGCCTTGCGTGTCATCGAGCGCCAAGAGAATTGACCGGATCATCGACAGCCTCCGCCGCTAGATTACGCCGGATCGTATCTATGGCAAAAATCGGCGGCCGACAGGGCGCGGACATCCGGCAGGCGGGCGGCCAGGGTCGCGTGGTCCCAGGTCCAGAAGGCAATGCGCAGCAAGGCGGCGCAGATCTCGGGGGGGAAGCGAAAGCGCAGGAGGCGGGCCGGATTACCCACCACGATGCCGAAATCCGGCACATCCTTGGTCACCACCGCCCCGGCCCCGACCGCGGCCCCGGTGCCGAGCGTGACCCCCGGCAAGACGATTGCGCCATGGCCGATCCAGACGTCCGGCCCGAGCACAACGGGCTTTGACCGCCGCCAGTCGAAGAACCCCGAATCATCCGGCCCGAGCCCATAGGCACTGCTGCGGTAGGACACGTGGTTCAGGATCACCCGGTCCAACGGATGGTTGCCGGGATTGATGCGCGCCTGCGCCGCGATGGAGCAGAAGGCGCCGACGGTCGTGTAGATGATTTCCGCATCATGCACGACATAGGCGTAGTCGCCGAAGGTACATTCGGCGAGTTTCGTCCGCGCGCCGACCTCGTTGAAGCGGCCGAAGGCGGTGTCGCGCACGATCGCGGTCGGGTGGATGAAGGGTGCCTCGGCCGACAGGCTTTTGCCATCGGTCCCCGGATCATTCATGCACGGATCAGCCGCATGCGGATGCGGCGGGACAGCGTGTCGATGGCGGCGACCACGACCAGGATCAGCAACACGATCCCCGCGACCTCGTCCCAATGGTTGATCCGCATACGATCGGTCAGCGCGAGGCCGATGCCGCCGGCACCGACGACGCCGAGGATGGTCGCAGATCGTGTATTGCTCTCGAACAGGTACAGCACCTGCGCGAGATATTCCGGCAGCACCTGCGGCATCAGGCCCCAGCGCAAGGCCAGCACCGGCCCCGCACCGGCCGCCACGATCGCCTCCCGCGGGCGACGGTCGGCGGCTTCCAGGCTTTCGGAAGCCGTGCGCGCCAGCACGCCGATGTCGGGCACGGCAATCGCCAGGATCCCCGCGAAAGGCCCCATGCCGACCGCCGAGACGAAGACCAGCGCCCAGATCAGCGTGTCGATGCCGCGCAGGCTGTCGGAAAATCGCCTTGCGGCAAAGCGCAGCGGCCAGAACCGCGCGACATTGCGCGCGCCGCAGGCGGCCAACGGGATCGCCAGCACCGACGCGATCAGCGTGCCGAGGAAGGCCATGGCGACGGTTTCGGCCAAGGCCGCCAGCAACTGCGGCAGCACGCCACCGAAGGACGGCGGCCACATCAGCGAAATCAGCCAGCCGAGTTTCGCCAAGCCATCCCAGAGCCGCTGCGGCGACGCATCGACGCGCCACAGCCCGAGCGCCAGGAACCCCGCACACAGCAGCCAGATCGCGCGGTTCATAGCACCCCGATCACACGCCGGCGCAAAAAGCCCGACAGGCTGTCCAAGGCCACGATGGTCGCCATGATCAGCAACAGGATGGCAGAAATGTCGGTGTATTCGAACTGCCGCACCGCGAGATACAGTTCCTCGCCAATGCCGCCCGCGCCCACCAGGCCGAGCACGCTGGCTTCCCGTACATTGATCTCGAACCGCAGCAGGCCGAGCGAAAGCATGCCGGGCAGCGACTGCGGCAGCACACCGAAGCGGCAGGATTCGGCCCAGGTGCCGCCAGCGGCACGGATCGCCTCGATCTGGCGCGGGTCGGCGTTCTCATGGATCTCGGCGAAGAGTTTCCCGAGCGCGCCCCCCGTGTGCAAGGCGATGGCCAGCACGCCCGCCAATGGCCCAAGGCCAAAGGCGAAGACAAACAGCAGCGCAAAAACCAGGGTCGGCACGGTGCGCGCGGCTTCCAGCATGCGTCGCACCGGCCAGACGATCCGGGCGGAAGCCAGGGTCGTCGCGGCGGGGAAGGACAGCAGCAAGGCGAAGGCGGCGCCGAAGACGGTGCCGACATAGGCAATGAGCAGGGTGTCGCCGAGCAGGATCACCCATTCCCGCAAGCCCCAGAACCAGTCGTGGAAGTCATCGGCCAGATGATCGGCGCGCAGCGACGGCACGGTGCGCCAGAGGTAGTCGCCGATCATCGGAATGCCACGGGCCAGCTTGGCCAGGTCGACCTCACCGATCCAGGCCGCGAGCAGCACCAGGGCGGTGAAGCCGATCAGGCTGGCCGTGCGTTGCCGGAATGCCGCCCCGCGATGCGCCGCGACCCGGGCAGTCGCCGCGGCCAGCGCGGGGGTCATCATTGTCAGCTGCGGCGCTGTTGCCGGCGCAGCGCGCTGTTTTCCTCGGTGACGGCGATCACGTCCAGATAATCGGCGTGGCGTGCGGGCGCGAGGCCGCGGGCATTGCTGGTCATTTCTGCAAAGGCCTGGGGATTGGCTTGCGGCATCGCCATCATGGCCGCAACAAAGGCCTCGCCCAGCCCGCCGGGCAGATCGGTGCGGCCGACGAAGGGGCTGTTCGGGATCAGCGGCGTGCGCCAGACCGCGCGGATAGACCCCGGAGGGATCATCCCTTTTTCTTCCATGCGCTGAAAGGTGTTGCGCGCCTCGTTGCTGAAGGAAACGGCGCCGCAGTCATATTGACCGTTGAGTACGGCGATCACGACATTCTCATGGCTGCCGGCAAAACCCGTACGGCTGAAGAAGCCGGCGGGATCCATGCCATCCTTGCGCAGAAAGTAGGATGGAAATTGGAAGCCCGACGTGCTGTTGGCGTCGACCCAGGCCATGGTCTTACCGCGCAGATCGGCCATTGCGCGAATTGGGCTGCCCGCCTTGACGATGACGGTGCTGAAGTATCCCTCCATGCCTTGGTTATCGATGGCGCGCGCGAATGGCGCGATTTTCTCACCCATGAGCCGATACGCCAACGCATAGGATGCCGGGCCGAGATAAGCGAATTCGGCGTGGCCCGAACGGAGCGCCTCCACCACGCCAGCGTAGTCGCTGCCGCGGAACGCGCGGACCGGGGTATCGAGGGCCTGGCGCAGGTAGGCGGCCATGCCCTGCAATCGGGCGATGGCATCGCGCTCATTCTCGACCGAGATCATGCCGTAGCGGATTTCCGGCACCTGGGTGCGCCAGGCGCGGGCCGTCTGGGCGCGAGCCAGCGTCGGGGCTCCGAGCATCGGCATAAGGCCGGCCAATAGGGAAGCGGTCAGTAAGGGGCGGCGCTGGAACATGTCAGATTCTCTCTCCCGAAGCTGTCGAGTGCCACGCGGATGGCGGCACGCCGATGACGGAACAGCGAAGGATCGATGACGGGATCAGCGTGGTCCGGGAAGCCGCAGGAACAGCAGGGTGCCGACCAGCACAGCCGCACCCAAAAACCCGATCGCAGCCCCGGGCCCACCCCAGGCACCAACCGGCCCGCTGGCCGCCTGCAACACCGCAGCCCCGGCGAAGAACGAAAGGTTCACCGCCGCCATCGCCTTGCCGACATCGGACGGCGCGGTGGCGCCGCGGACCAGGGCGAAGATCAGTACCTGCATCGACAGGGTCAGGCCGAAGCCGAACATCATCGCTGCGTCCCACCAGCCCGGCAGGCCGCGCCCCGCCAGCAGCAGCGCCAGGAAACCGACCGCGAGCAGATGGCCGACCGCGAGGATCAGCCAGCGCCGGCCGATGCGCCGATCGAGCGCGCCTGCCAGCGCCGGGCCGATGACCAGGGCGAAGGTCGCGACCAGCAGGATGTTGCCGGCCTCGATGCGCGAGAACCCTTTTGTCTCCATCAGCCAGGGCCCGCCCCAAAGCCCGCGCACGCCGATCATCACCGCAAAGGAAGCAAAGGCGAGCACCACCACGTTGCGCAGGTTGCGCGCGAAGAACAGGCGGACGACGCCGCGCGCCTCCGGCCCGATCGCGCGCGGCGGCGCGGCGTCCTGGCTCCCGCGCGGCAACACCGCGATGATCAGCGCCAGCACCAGGACACCCAGGCCGAGATTGGCCCAATAGCCGGCCCGCCACCCCGCGCCATCCACGATGAACGCCAGCGGACTGGCCGACAGCAGCATCCCGCAGTTCCCAAATGCCTGGATCAGCCCACCCCAAAGGCCGAATTTCTGCGGGCTCAGCACCTTGGCCGCATAGGTCATCGGGCAAAGCAGCGCCCCCGAGCAGCCCAGGCCCAGGATGACCTGGGCCAACAGGAAGCCAGCCGGTCCGCCGGCGATGGCGGCCAACCCGGCACCAAGGGTGACGGTCGCGCAAAGGCTGAGCGCCACCACCTTCACCCCATAGCGGTCCAGCGCCACGCCGACGGGAATCTGCCCCGCGGCAAAGGCGAAGTGGAAGGCGCCGGTCAGCGCGGCCAGGCCCTCGGCCGTCACCCCCAGATCCAGGGTCAGCACATCGGCCGCGATGGCCGGCAGGGTGCGGACGGCATTGGACAGCACATGCGCCATGGCCAGCGCCATCAACGGCAGCACGAAGGCGGCCGAGGCCTCATCCACCGGGCGGGTCATGGCCTCAGTTCCGGAAGATTTTTCCGGGGTTCAGGATGCCCTTGGGGTCCAGCGCGGTTTTCAGCGACCGCATTACCGCGAGCGCTTCCAACCCGTGCTCCGTCTCCAGGAACTCGCGCTTGCCCAGGCCGATACCGTGCTCACCCGAACAGGTCCCGCCCAGCGCCAGGCCACGCGCGACGATTTTCTTGTCGAGCGCCCAGGCGCGCTCCAGCGCATCGGGCTCGTCCTTCGGCACCAGGATGACCGTGTGGAAATTGCCGTCACCGACATGGCCGACGATGGGGGCGAGCAGGCCCGAGACCTCGATGTCGTCCTTCGCGCCCAGCAGCGCCTCGGCCAGGTTGGAGATCGGCACGCAGACATCCGTCGCGATCCCGCGCGCCCCGGGCACCATGGCGATGGCCGCCCAGTAGGCGTCGTGCCGCGCCTTCCACAGCCGGTTGCGGGATTCGGCATCCGTCGCCCAGTCGAAGCCGGCGGCGCCATTGTCGCGGGCGATCTCCTGCACGGCCTCGGCCTGTTCGCGCACGGCCATGGGGGTGCCGTGGAATTCGAGGAACAGCGTCGGGATCGGCGCGAAGGAGGCGGGGAGTTTCGAAAAGGCGATACTGGCGCCCATCTGCACCTCGTCCAGCAATTCGATGCGGGCGACGGGGATGCCGGCCTGCATGGTGGCGATCACCGTCTCGACGCAGGCGGCCAGGGTGGCGAACTGGCAGACGGCGGCCGATTGCGCCTCCGGGATGCCATGCAGGCGCAGGCGGATTTTGGTGATGACGCCCAACGTGCCTTCGCTGCCGATCATCAGCCGGGTCAGGTCATAGCCATTCGCGGCCTTGCGTGTGCGGCCACCGGTCTGGATGACGCGGCCGTCGGCCAGCACGACCTCCAGCCCCAGCACATTCTCGCGGATGGTGCCGTAGCGCACGGCGTTGGTGCCGCTGGCGCGGGTCGCGCACATGCCGCCGATGGTGCAGTGGCTGCCGGGATCGACCGGGAAGAACAGCCCGCGGTCGCGCAGATGATCGTTCAACTGCTGGCGCGTGACGCCGGGTTCGATCAGGCAGTCCATGTCGTCCTGGTTCACTTCCAGGATCGCTGCCATGCGCGACAGGTCCAGCGACACGCCGCCCCGCACCGGCGTCACATGCCCTTCGAGCGAAGTGCCGGCGCCGAAGGGCGTCACGGCGATGCCGTGCTGGTGGCAGAGGGTCACTGTATGGACCACGTCGGCCGTGGTTTCGGCGAAAACCACGGCATCGGGCATGACGGGGGTTGTCGTGTCCTCGCCGTGGCTGTGCTGTTCGCGGATCGCATTGTTGACCGACAGGCGTTCGCCCAGGGCCTCGCGCAGTGTGGTGGCCACGGCGTCCATCGCATCAGGCATGGTCAGCTTACCTCCCGCCGCAATGGGCATGCCTTATAGTTTGGCCCGCGACCCCGAAGGTGAACAGGGCAAGGTCGGGAGGCGGCGCCACCGGACCCATGGCGCGGCGGCCCGGGCCCGCCGCGTTGACGCTCCGCAAGCCCACGCCTAGCGTCCCGTTTCTAATTGATACAGAGGAACGCAGAATGGCGAATGCCGTGAAAAAGGCCATCAAGGCCGGCAAGTCGGTGGTGAATGTCTTTCTCGCCGTCCCCTCCGGCTTCAGCGCGGAGGTCATGGCCCAATGCGGCTTCGACGCCATAACCGTGGACATGCAGCACGGGGTGCAGGACTACCTCTCGATGGTGGCCTGCATCCAGGGTATCGCCGCCGCACGCAATGATGTGACGCCCATGGTGCGGGTGCCGTGGAACGAGCCCGGCATCATCGGCAAGGCGCTGGATGCCGGCGCCTATGGCATCATCTGCCCGATGGTGAACACGCCGGAGGAAGCCGCCAACCTCGTCTCCTACTGCCGCTATCCGCCGATCGGCGCGCGCAGCAACGGGCCGGTCCGGGTCGGCATGTATGGCGAAGGCGGGCCCTACCAGGACACGGCGAACGAGGAAATCCTGGTGATCCCGATGCTGGAGACGCGCCAGGCGGTCGACAATCTCGAAGCCATCCTGGATGTGCCGGGGATCGACGGCATCTACATCGGCCCGTCCGACCTGGGTTTCTCCTACGGCCTCGTGCCGAAGCTGGACCGCACCGAGCCCGAGATCCTCGCGATCTACGACCGCATGGTGGCAGAGACCGGGAAGCGAGGGCAGTTCGCAGGCATCCACAACGGCACCGGCGCCTATGCCAAGACGATGGTCGAGCGCGGCTTCAAACTCGTCACGCTCAGCAACGAGAGCGGGCTGATGATGATGGGCGCCAAGGCGCAGCTCGCGGCGACTCGCTAAGCCTTGCGGCGCATCCTGGTCACCGGCGCGGCCTCCGGCATCGGGGCCGCGACCTGCCGGGCCCTGGCGGGGCCGGACACGGCGATCCTGGTGCATACCCGCAAGAACATCGACGGCGCCGAAGCGGTGGCGCGGGACGTGCGCGCCGCCGGGGGGCAGGCCCAGGTCGCGGTGGCCGACCTGAGTGAAACCGGCGCGCCCGACGCGCTGGTGGCGCAGGCGCTGGTGGCGTTCGGCGGCCTGGACGTGCTGGTTTCCAACGCCGGCTGGGCCGATCGGACGGCGCTGCTGGCCCTGACCGACGATGGTTTCGGCCGCAGCATGGACACCATCGCCTGGGCGTTCTTCCGCTTGGCGCGCGCGGCAGGGCCGCTGCTGCGGGCCGGGCAGGACCCGCGACTGATCGCCGTATCCTCCTTTGTCGCGCATGTGTTCCGCAATGACAGCACGACCTTCCCGGCGACCGCCGCCGCCAAGGGCGCGGTCGAGGCGATGGTGCGGGCGCTGGCGATCGAATGGGCGCCGCAGGTGACGGTTAACGCCGTGGTGCCCGGCTATACGCAAAAGGACGTGGGGGCGCATGCGGCCCTGGATGCGGCGGCGTGGGAGGCTGTGAAAGCGCGTATCCCGCTGCAACGCCTCGGCCTGCCGGCGGATGTGGCGGCGGCGATCGCATTCCTGGCCTCGCCGGGGGCGGGGTATGTCACCGGGCAGATGCTGCATGTGGATGGCGGGATCACGGCCTGAGTTGGGTCTGTGATCGCCGGGCTGTGCCGTGAGCAGTCGTGGCTGACATGAATCCTTCATGCAAACGTCATCGCCCGAATCATCGCTTCGATTAAAGTAGAATAATGGAAACAAACCACGCCGCCTTCGCCTTTGCGGCCCTTGGCCAGAGCACAAGGCTCGACCTGCTGCGCATCCTGCTGGACGCCGGGCCGAACGGCTTGGCGGCGGGGGAGGTCGCGACCCGGCTTGGCGTGCCGGCCTCCACCTTGTCCTTCCATCTGCGGGCGCTCGACCAGGCCGGGCTGATCGCCGCCACCCGCCAGGGCCGCAGCCTGATCTACGCCGTGCAGTTCGCGCGGCTGCGCGCCCTGCTCGCCTTCCTGGCCGAGGCTTGCTGCGGTGGCGAACCCGACCGCTGCGGTGACCTGGGCCGGATGCTCGACACCATCACACGGGAGAAGAACACCATGCCAGCCGCCACCTTCAACGTGCTGTTCCTCTGCACGCACAACTCCGCCCGATCGATCATGGCCGAGGCTGTGTTGACCAAGCTCGCCCGCGGCCGTTTCGCGGCCTATTCGGCGGGCTCCGACCCGTCGCCGACGGGACCTTTGCCCGAGGTCCTGTCGCTGCTGAAGACGCTGGGGCATGACGTGTCGGGCCTGCGGTCGAAGTCATGGGGCGAGTTTACCGGCCCAGCGGCGCCAAGAATGGATTTCGTCCTGACCCTCTGCGACACGTTGCAGGGTCAGGTCTGCCCTGATTTCGGCGCGACCACGATTACCGGCGCCTGGCCGCTGCCGGACCCGGCCAAATTCAGCGGCAGCATCGCCGAGCGTGCGACTCTGCTGAACGAGGTCTATGCCGGGCTGCGCCGGCGGCTGGAGGCGTTCATCAGCCTGCCGATCGCCTCGCTCGACAGGATGGCCTTGAAGGCGCGGGTGGATGAGCTGGCCGATCCGCACGCGGTGGTCCGATGAGCGGTTCGACGGGCCTGGAGCCGATCGCATGAAGGTCGGGATTTCCGGCATGGGCCGGATTGGGCGGCTGGCGCTGCGCGCAGCCATGGGCGCCGCAGAGCGCCAGCCCGAGGACCCACGCGCGCGCAACCGGCTCGACATCGTGCATCTGAACGAGATCAAGGGCGGAAATGCGGCCTGCGCGCATCTGCTGGAATTTGACTCGGTGCAGGGGCGCTGGCGTGGCGATATCGCGGCCGAGGGCGAGGGCATCCGCATCGGCGACCGGCGTATGTCCTTCTCCGAGCATGCGAAGCCTGCCGAGATCCCCTGGGGCGATTTGGGCGTCGATCTCGTTCTGGAATGCACGGGCAAGTTCCTCACGCCGGAGACCCTGCAAGGCCATCTCGACCGCGGGGCCCAGCGCGTGATCGTGGCCGCACCCGTCAAATTCGACAGCGTGCTGAACGTGGTCATGGGCGTGAACGAACATCTCTACGCGCCTTCGCGCCACCCCATCGTCACCGCCGCCTCCTGCACCACCAATTGCCTCGCCCCGGTGGTGAAGGTGGTGCACGAGGCGATCGGCATCCGCCACGGCCAGATCACCACCATTCATGACCCGACCAACACCAACGTCGTGGTCGATGCGCCGCAAAAGGATCTGCGCCGGGCACGCTCGGCGATGCTGTCGCTACAGCCGACCACGACGGGAAGTGCCACCGCCATCGCGCTGATCTATCCCGAACTGAAGGGCAAGCTGAATGGCCATGCCGTGCGCGCGCCGGTGCTGAATGCCTCGCTGACCGACTGCGTGTTCGAGATGCAGCGAGAGACCACGGCCGAGGAGGTGAACGCCCTGTTCCGCACCGCGGCCGCGGGGCCGCTCGCCGGCATCCTGGGCTATGAGCCGCGGCCCCTGGTCAGCGCCGATTATGCGCGCGACACGCGCAGCGCCATCGTGGATGCGCTTTCCACGATGGTCACCGACGGCACGCTGCTGAAGATCTATGCCTGGTATGACAATGAGATGGGCTATGCCTGCCGCATGGTGGATCTCGCCTGCCACATGGAAAGTGTCGGGATCTGAGATGAACGCCGGCGCCCGCAACTACGTCATCGTCACCGCCGCCTATTGGGGCTTCACGCTGACCGATGGCGCGCTGCGGATGCTGGTGCTGCTGCACTTCTTCCGGCTCGGCTACAGCCCCTTCACCTTGGCTCTGCTGTTCCTGCTGTATGAGGCGGCGGGGATCGGGGCCAATCTGATCGGCGGCTGGCTGGCCACGCGCTTTGGCATCGCACGCATGCTGGCGGTGGGGCTTGGCACGCAGATCGTCGGTTTCCTGCTGCTCTCGGCCATGGCGCCCGGGTGGAGTGCGACCCTTTCCGTCGCCTGGGTGGTGATGGCGCAGGGGATTTGCGGCGTCGCCAAGGACCTGACCAAGACCGCCAGCAAATCGGCGATCAAGCTGACCGCCGGCGATGCGGCGGGGCGGCTGTTCCGCTGGGTGGCCTTCTTCACCGGCAGCAAGAACGCGATGAAGGGTTTTGGTTTCTTTCTCGGCGGGCTGTTGCTGGAGGCTTTGGGCTTCCGTGCCGCCCTATGGGTGATGGCCGCTGTGCTGGGCTGCATTCTCGTCGCTGTCGTCCTGTCGCTGCCGCCGCTGATGGGGCGGGCGAAGGCGTCATCGTCGGCAAAGGAATTGTTCGCGAAAAGCCGGGGCGTGAACCTGCTGGCCGGGGCGCGGGTATTCCTGTTCGGCGCCCGCGACGTCTGGTTCGTGGTCGGGTTACCGGTGTTTCTCTATGCCTCGGGCTGGACCTTCACCATGGTGGGCGGCTTCCTGGCGGTCTGGACCATCGGCTACGGCATCATCCAGGCGGCGGCGCCCGCCGTCATTCGCCAAAGCGCCGATGGGCTGTCGTCGGAGGTCCCGGCGGCGCGCTTCTGGTCGCTGGGCCTGGCGATCGTCCCGGCGGCGCTGGCACTCCTGCTCGTGACCGGCGCGCCGCGGCCTGACATCGTCGTGCCCATGGGATTGTGCCTGTTCGGCGTAGCCTTCGCGGTGAACTCCTCGGTCCATTCCTATTTGGTACTGGCCTATGCCGGCAGCGAGAAAGCCGCCGAGGATGTCGGTTTCTACTACGCCGCCAATGCCGCGGGGCGGTTTGCCGGCACGCTGCTGTCAGGCCTGCTCTATGGCTGGGCCGGGCTGGCGGCCTGCCTGGTTGGCTCGGCCCTGATGCTTGCTGTCTGCTGGGCCTTGACCCTGGCCTTGCCCACCGGTCCCGCGACCCGCACGGCGACGGCTTAGCATCTGGACCCTGGGCCACGGCGAAGACGATCCCTCGTAGCGCCCGGTGCGGAACGTCCGGTATGGCGGCGGCCATCCCGCGGACGGGCACCACGCCCGGTCCTCAGGTTACGTCGATCCGGCTACGAGGCATCCGGCCCGGCGCGTCCCGCTTCGCTGGCCGGCGAAGCGGCGGCTATGGGCCTGACGACCTGAGCGATGGCCAGCCCCAGCGCATGGTCGGTGAAGGGTTTCTGCAGAAAAGCGACACCCGGGCTCAGGTTCGTGCCACACGACGGGTCGCCACTCATCCAGACATGCGGGATGAAACCGTCGCGCAGGATCTGCTCGATCGCGCCGTGGCCGCTGCCGGCGCGCAGGCGCTGGTCCACCAGGATCACGTCAGGCCTGATCCTGCGCGCTGCCGCCACCGCACCCTGCTCGGTTCCCTCCACACTGATCACCTCATGGCCCATGCCTGCGATGACCCGCGCGAGCAGCATGCCGATGATCACCTCGTCCTCGATGACAAGCACGCGCAACATGCAGCTTCTCCGGTTCCAGTCCATGCCCTCGTTGACCCGGGCTTTGGGCAGCGCGGCCGCGGCGCCAAGCGCCCGCCTGCCCAGCCCGCGTGGCTGCCGCCATACCGTCCCAACGCTTATCCTCACATGGTGCGTGTGGCGGCGCCAGTGGCGGGATTGCTACATAGGTAGCGGAGACCGCGCCATACTGAACCCCGTTTCCAGGATTCGGAACATTCCGAGAGCCTGGAGCGGCACGACCGCGACAAAAGCGTCGCGGGCGATCGCCATCGTGCTAGCATATTTCATCTGGATTGCGCCCGAAGCAGGAGGATGCCGTCTCGCAGCCACCACAGTCCCCGCCCGGCGGGTCTGCGCTCATCGTCGCCATCGGCGCCTCGGCCGGTGGCATAGAAGCGTGT
>JBBRWI010000012.1:0-34272 GCA_038249305.1 Acetobacterales bacterium | reverse complement strand
TGCACCGATGTGCGCCACGCGTTGGCCGACCTGAGGACCGACTTCGGCGACGCCGATGCGCTGTACCTCTGGCGGCTGGCCGAGGAGGTCTCGGCGCGCAGCCGTCATCTCTGGTTCGAGGCCCTGCTGCTGGCCGAGCAGATCGGCAGCGGGCCCGTCGGCCTGCCCCTGCGCGACCCGGCGCTGGAGCATCATCCGTTCAAACAGATCGTTTGAACCGATAAGGATGCTCGCGCGAAAACAACAGACTAGAGCCTGTGCCGGGAGCCCTTGCGATCGACAAAGGCTCTGGTGCGACCGGCGATATCTTGCGGCAGCGGGATCGATGCCGCATCGTGGGATGTGGCGTTGCCGGATCAACGTGCGACCGCGGAACATTATAGGGCACGGCGATGGCGATGACGCGCAAACGTATCCTGGTCACAGGTGGGGCCGGCTTCCTCGGCTCGCACCTGTGCGACCGGCTGATCCGCGACGGCCACGACGTGCTCTGCGTCGACAATTATTTCACCGGCCAGCGCCAAAACATCACGCATCTTTTGAACCATCCGCGGTTCGAGGTGCTGCGGCACGATGTGACGTTCCCGCTCTACGTCGAGGTGGATGAAATCTTCAACCTCGCCTGCCCGGCGTCACCGGTGCATTACCAATACGATCCGGTGCAGACGATCAAGACCAGCGTGATCGGCGCGATCAACATGCTGGGCATGGCCAAGCGGGTCGGTGCGCGGATTTTCCAGGCGAGCACAAGCGAGGTCTATGGCGACCCCACCGTGCATCCGCAAAAGGAAGATTACCGCGGCAACGTCAATCAACTCGGCCCGCGCGCCTGTTATGACGAGGGCAAGCGCGCTGCCGAGACATTGTTCTTCGACTATCACCGCCAGCATCACGTCAAGATCAAGCTGGCCCGAATCTTCAATACCTACGGCCCGCGCATGCATCCGAACGACGGGCGGGTGGTGTCGAACTTCATCGTGCAATCGCTGCGGGGCGAGGACATCACCCTGTATGGCGACGGTTCTCAGACCCGCGCCTTCTGCTACGTCGATGACCTGATCGAAGGCTTCATCCGCATGATGGCTTCGGGCGATGAGGTGATCGGGCCGATCAACCTCGGCAATCCGGCCGAGATGACCATCGCGTCCCTCGCGCAGACCGTCATCCGGCTGACCGGGTCGCCTTCGAAGATCGTGTTTCGGCCGCTGCCGCAGGATGACCCCATCCAGCGCTGCCCGGACATCAGCCTGGCGCAGGAGGCACTGGGCTGGCAGCCGCTGGTGCCATTGGACGAAGGCTTGGCCAAGACGATCGCATTCTTCCGCGCGCTGATCGCCGACGGCTGAACCAGCGCCGCGCTACCGGCCCTCGCGGCGCCAACTTGCCAGCAGCAGCCCCAGCACCAGCGGCAGCGCCGCCCAGGGTGGCAGCAGCGGCGTCGCGGAAACGCCCGTGACGGTATGGTCCTGGTTCCGGCGCAGCCCGATCCAGCCCGGCCCCGCCGCATCGCGGCCGAGCGCCACCCGGCGGATGTCGGGGATCACCGGATCCACCCCCGCCCCCATCCAGCGCACGGCCCCGCCCCCCGCCAGCACCGCCGGGCGCAGCCGCGCCTCATCCGCGCGCAGGTCGGCGATCTCGGGCGGGTTGGCCGCCGCAGCGGCGGCGAAGGCTGTGCGGCGCCCGTCGGAAACCTGCCAGACACCAGGCAGCCCGGCTGCCATGTCCTGCGTCGCGCGCCCACCCACGCCAGGGCGCAGCGCATGGCGGGAGAGGCTGCCGTCCGGCGCGGTGATGGTGACCTCGGGCAGCGGGCCGGCCTCCACGCTGCGGCGCACGACCGACAGCGTGCCGCCCTCGATGCGGGCCGACAAATCCTCCTCCTCAAGTTCCGGCTCACGCATCAGCCAGTGGGCCGCGCGGCGCAGCAATTCGGCCTGCGGCCCGCCGCCGTCGTGGCCCCGCGACCACAGCCAGATCTGGTCCGACAGCAGCAGCGCGACCCGGCCCTCACCCACCCGGTCCAGCACCAGCAGCGGCGCATTGCCGGGGGCGACCATCACCGTGGTGCCGGCGCGGGGTTCGGTCCGCAGCCAGCGATACCAGCGGCCCCAGGCGGGGGGGGCGGCATCCTGGTTGGCCAGCGGCAGGCCCTCGGTGACGGGGTGCCGCGCGCCGGCCTCGGTCACCTGTGCGCGGTAGGCGCCCTCGGCCACCGCCTGCGCGCCGCCCATCGGCCGCGCCGGCAGGATCTGGCCGAGCGGTGTGGGGAAAAGGCTGGTCGGCCCCGCGTATTCCGGCCCGACCGACATCAGCAGCGCCCCACCCTGGCGCACGTAATCGGCGATGTTGCGCAGATAGGCCGGCGGCAGCAGCCCGCGATTGGCGAAGCGGTCGAACACCACGAGGTCGAAATCGCGCAGCTTCACCTGGAACAATTCGCGCACCGGAAAGGCGATCAGCGCCAATTCGTTCAGCGGCGTCAGATCGTCCTTCTCCGGTGGCCGCAGGATGGTGAAGTGAACAAGGTCGACATTCGGATCGGCCTTGAGCAGCCGCCGCCAGGTGCGTTCGCCGGCATGCGGTTCGCCCGAGACCAGCAGCACCCGCAGCCGGTCGCGCACGCCATTGATCGTGACCACGGCGCGGTTGTTGACGTCGGAGACTTCGCCTTCGCGCGCCTCGGCCGACAGTTCCAGCACGGTCGGGCCGCCGCGTTCGATCGGCACGGTCACGCGATGCTCGCGCCCGACCGGCACGGATTCGATGCGCGGCGCCTGGCCGTCGCGGCGGATGGTCAGCCGGGCGGCGCCATCGGCGCGGGGCGCGCCCAGGTCCTCGACCACCAGCCGCACCTCGACGCTGCGGCCGACGATACCGAAGCCAGGCGCCTCGATGATGCGGATGCGGCGGTCGATTTCGCCGGGGCGGCCGGCGAGCAACAGGTGGAAGGGCGCGCCGGGGGCGGGGTCGGTCGGCGCGTCATGCGCCTGGCCATCGGTCAGGGCCAGGATGCCGGCCAGCCGCGCCCGCGGGATTTCGGCCAGCGCGCGGTCCAATGCGCCCCAGAGCAACGTGCCCTGGTTGCCACCTTCCGGCACCGAGACGATGCGGGTTTCGAGGTCCGGCAGCCGCGCCAGCCGCTGGGTGACCAGGGCCCGGGCGGCGGCGATCCGCTGCTCCCGCCCCGCGACGCGGGTGCTGTCGCTGTCATCGACCAGGACCACGGCGATATCGGGCCTGGTTTCGCGGGTTTCCTCACGCAGGCGCGGATTGCCCAAGCCCAGCAGCAATGCGGCAAACGCCGCCGCCCGCCACCAGGCGCCGCGCGCACCGCGCCAGATGGCCAGCCCGGTCACGATGACAGCGACCGCCGCCAGCGCCGCCAGCAGCCACCAGGGCAGGGCCGGCGCGAAGTCGATGCCGGAAACGGTCTGGTTCATCAGTTGCCGAGCCTTTCCAGGATCGCGGGCACATGCACCTGGTCGCCCTTGTAGTTGCCGGTCAGCGCGTACATCACAAGGTTGGTGCCGAAGCGATAGGCCAGGATGCGCTGCCGCGCGCCGCCCGGGATGGTCGCATAGGGGTTCTGGCCGCGGGCATCCATCGCCCAGGCCGCCGCCCAATCGTGCCCGCCCAGGATCACCGGGCTGACGCTGTCATTGGCCCGATCCTGCTCCCGCGCCGCCCAGACCTGGCCACCCGTGTAGCGGCCGGGCATGTCGGGCAGCAGGTAGAAGGCGCGGCGCAGCACGTGATCGTCGGCGATGGGCGCGAGCGGCGGCACCGCCAGATCCCGCGTCACGCGGCGGACCGCGGCCCGCGCGCCGGAGGACATTCCCTCGCCGGAGCCTTCGTCCCGCGTGTCGAACAGTACGATCCCGCCCAGCCGGAAATAGGCGTTGATCGCCGCGGCCGCCGGCGCGTCCAACGCCTGCGCGGTCGGCAGGATGGGCCAATACAGCAAGGGGAAAAAGGCGAGGTCATCCTGGCCGGGCGTCACGCCGACCGGTTCGGCCAGCGCCGCGGCGGTGCGGCGGTTGACGAAATCGGACAGGCCGAAAAGCCCCTGGCGCGAGACCTCATCCACCTGCGCATCCCCGGTCAGGACATAGGCCAGGCGCGTTGCGAGCGCATTCGCCCCCTCCTGGGCGGCGGCCGGCATCGCCAGCAGCAACAGCACGGCCGCCGCGCGCGCGAGGGCCAGATGGCCGCGCAGCCCCATCGACACGACCAGGTCCAGCGCCAGCAACAGCAAGGCGGCCGCCAGCAGCCAGGGGCCGAGATCAGCCTCGGCCGGCACGCCACCCACCGCGCGCACCGGCACCCCGGGCGGCAGAACGGCAGCCGCGGGCGGCGCGATCCCGGCGCCGAGGTTCAGCGCGCGGCGTTCCGCCCCCTCACCCGCCGCCCCGTACCAGCCGGGCGGACTGCGCGGCCCCGGCATCGCGGTCGCGATCAGGTTGGATGGGACAGGCCCCGCCGAAGGCGGCGGCAGGCCCAACCGGCCAAATCCGTCGAGCGTTTCAAGCGGCGGCAGCGCCGCATTGCCCTCGGCCCCCGCCACCCCGGCCGATAGCCCGATCACCCGCCGCATCATGTCCACATACAGCCCCGACAGCGGCAGGTTCGACCAGGCCGCATTGGCCGTCACATGCACCAGCACGATGCGGCCGCGGCCACGGGTTTCGGCGGTGACCAGCGGCGTGCCATCGGTCAGCCGCGCCCAGGTGCGCTCGGCAAGCCGCGCGACCGGTTCGGCCAGCACCTGGCGTTCGACCAGCACCTCGGCCGGCACCGGCAGGCCGGCGAAAGGGCTGCCTTCCGGAAAGGGCGCCAGACGCTGCGGCTGTTCCCAGGACAGGGCCGAACCCAACGCCCGTTCGCCCGCGCGCAACGGCACCGGCAGCAGGGCATCGGCGGTTTCGGCCAGCCGCGGGCCGGCGAAGCGCAGCAGGGTACCGCCACGCTCGACCCAGGCCGCGACCGCCTGCTGTTCGCGCCCCTCGGCCAACGGCCGGTCGGCCAGGATCAGCAGCGCGAGGGGGCGCGACAACAGCGCCTCCACACTGCCGCGGCGCAATTCGGCATAGGGTTGGAGTGCGCGGTCGAGCCAGAACCCATCGCCGAGCAGCGCCGCATCCGCCCCCTGCTCATCGCCGGCGATCAGCCCCACCGGGCGGCGGCGGAACCGCTCGTCCAGCAGCATCACCCCGCCGGCGCCAGCGGTGCCCTCAAGGTCGAGCCGCACCACCCGGTTGCGCAATTCGAGCGGCAGGTCGAGCCCGACTTCACCCCCCAAGGCCCCGGCCGGCAGCGGGATGGCGGCGCGGGCCAGGGTGCGGCCCTCGGCGGTGCGGGCGAGCACCACGGCCTCGGCGGCGCTGGTGGCGGGGGTCTGGGCGAGGCGCACGATCAGCCGCTCCGGCTCGGCGCGTGGCGGCAGCAGCAGGCGGATCGGGCGGTCCTCGGCGCGCGCCAGGGTCAGCGGCCCGGTGGCCGCCAGCGCCGAGGCCAGGGCGGTGAAGCCGTCCGGACCCGGGGCAGCGGCCGGCGGCGCCGGGCGGGCGATCGGCTGGGCCGCGCCCGGCAGCGGGTCGGGGGCGGCCAGCGGCACAGGCAGGCCGTGGCGCAGCGAATCGGTCACCCAGAGCACCGTCACCGCGCCATCCGCCAGGCCATTTGCGGCCCGCCAGGCCGGCAGGGCCGCCGCAGCGGCCGATGGGTCCGGCGCCCAGGGCTTGGGCCGCAGCGCGGCGAGGCGCGAACGCGCCTCCTCGGCCGGCAGCAGCGCGCCGGGGCGTGGCGGCTCGGCGGCTTCATTGGGCGCGGTCGGAAAGAGCGCGACGCGGCGTCCGCTGCGCGCCGCGGCATCGATCGCGGCGACGGCCACGGCCATGCGCTCCGGCCAGTCGGGTGCGGCCGCCCAGCCATCATCCACTACGATCAGCAACGGGCCCTCGCCGCCCGGCGCGGCCCCCGGCCCCCAGACCGGCCGGGCCAGCGCGATGATCACCAGCGCCGCCACGGCGACCCGCAGCAGCAGCAGCCACCAGGGTGTGCGGGCCGGGGTGGTTTCCGCGGCAACCAGCCCGCGCAACAGCCGCAGCACCGGGAAATCCTGGCGTTTCGGCGCTGGTGGCGTCACCCGCAGCAGCCAATACAGCACCGGCAGGGTCAGCAAGGCCGCCAAGACCCAAGGGGCGGCGAACATCACGGGGCCCAGGCTCAGCACGTCAGCCGGCCTCGCCCGACAGCGACAGCCACAGAGCCAGCAGGGCCGATTCAGGGGGCTGGTCGGTGTGATGGGTCATCAGGGTGCAGCCATTGCTGCGCGCGAGGGTCGCGAGGCCGTCGCGATGCGCCGCGACCCGCCCGGCATAAGCCGCGCGCACACCCTCGACCCGGGGCATGAGTTCCGGTGCCTCGCCGGCCAGCCCCTCGAAGCGGACGCGGCCGGCGTAGGGCAGGGTTTCCTCGGCCGGGTCCAGCACCTGCACCAGAGTGCCGCGCAGGCCGCGGGTGGACAGAGCGGACAGGCGCTGCTGCCACGCCTCCAGCGGCGCCCAGAAATCGGCGAAAAGGACGATCCGGGCATGGCGCGGCAAGGCGGGGTCCTCGGGCGGGCCGGCCACGTGGTCCAGATCCTGCGCCAGGCGTTCCAGCGCACCCCGCCCGGCCAGCGTGCGCTCGGCGCCGAGCATTCGCACGCGCTCCCCACCACGGATCAGCAGGGCGGCCAGGGCCAGCAGCAGCAGTTCGGCGCGTTCGCGTTTCGACGGCCGCGACGGCGCGCCGCGCCAGCCCATGCCGGCATCATTGGCGCACCACAGGGCAACGGTCTGGGCTGCCTCGGATTCGGTTTCGCGGACGAATAGCCGGTCGCCGCGCGCGGATTGCCGCCAATCGACCCGCGCCGCCGCATCCCCTTGGGCAAAGGGGCGGAACTGCCAGAAGGCATCGCCATGCCCCGGGCGCCGCCGGCCATGCACGCCCGCGCGCACCGTGGCCGCCACACGCTCGGCGGCCACGATCAGCGGCGGCAGCCGGGCGCCGAGGGCTTCGGCGCGCGGCAGGCGGGCCGTCGCATGGGGCACCATCGTCAGCCGATATCCGCGGCCAGCGAAGCGATCAGGTCGGACAGCCGCAGCCCATCCGCGCGCGCCGTGAAGGACAGCGCCATGCGATGCCGCAGCACGGGCTGGGCCAGGGCGCGCACGTCGTCCAGGCTGGGCGACAGCCGCCCATCCAGCACCGCGCGCGCCCGGGCGGCCAGCATCAGCGCCTGCGCGGCGCGGGGGCCGGGCCCCCAGGCGAGCGCGCGCTTCACCGCCTCGTTCGTCGTGCCCTCCGGACGGGCGCCGCGGACCAGGGACAGGATCGCCTCCAGCACCGTCTCACCGACCGGGATGCGGCGGATCAGCGCCTGGGCGGCCAGCAGTTCGGCGGTCGTCATCGCCGGTTCGGCGCGGGCTTCGGCGGCGCCGGTGGTGGCGAGCAGCATCGCGCGCTCCGCATCGCGATCCGGGTAGGGGACCTCGATTTCCAGCAGGAAGCGGTCGAGCTGGGCTTCCGGCAGGGGATAGGTGCCTTCCTGCTCGATCGGGTTCTGCGTCGCCAACACATGAAAGGGCGCGGGCAGCGGATGCAGCGTGCCGCCGACCGCGACGCGGTGTTCCTGCATCGCCTGCAGCAGCGCCGATTGCGTGCGCGGGCTGGCGCGGTTGATCTCATCGGCCATCAGCAACTGGCAGAACACCGGCCCGGGCAGGAAGCGAAAGGCACGGCGGCCGTCGGCGGCTTCCTCCAGCACTTCCGACCCCAGGATATCGGCCGGCATCAGATCGGGGGTGAATTGCACGCGGCGGGCGTCGAGGCCGAGCACTGTGCCCAGGGTTTCCACCAGTTTGGTCTTGCCCAGCCCCGGCACGCCGACCAGCAGCGCGTGGCCGCCGGAGAGGATGGCGACCAGCGCCTGCTCGATCACCTCATCCTGGCCGAAGATGACCCGCCCGATTCCGGCCCGCACCCGCGCCAGCCGCGCGGCCAGCATCTCCGCCTCGGCCACGGTCGCGACGGAAAGAGTACCGTTATTCGCGTTTTGGAGGGCGCTCGCCACTTCAATCATCGCCTCACGGCTCCCTATATAGGCTCCGAACGAAGGGTTCGGGCGCCGGCATGCCGGCAGGTTGCATCCGCACCCTGATCAGATGGGGCACACATCACATGGGGGCAACAGGCACAGGCGCCATGCTCGCCACGGGTGTGCCCCCCAGGGATGCCAGCATGCTTCTTCCAGACGTGCCGGGCCACGACGAAAACGCGCCGTTACACGCTCCGGTAGCAGATGTCGCGTTGCCGCTGCCCACTGCGACGGCACAACGCCCGGTGGTGCGCCAGCGCACCCAGATCAGCACCAAATCTTGCGGCGATTTCTCGCTGCGGATCGCACGCGACGGCACCTGGCATTACCGCGGCTCGCCGATCGGGCGGAAGGAACTGGTCTGCCTCTTCGCCAGTGTGCTGCGGCGTGAGGCAGATGGCACCTACTGGCTGGAAACGCCTGCCGAACGCGGCCGGATCGAGGTCGAGGACGCGCCCTTCCTCGCGGTCGAACTGTTCTGGCGCGATTGCCGCTGCGGCGACGATGCGACCCAACCGCGGCAATGCCTGACCTTCCGCACCAACCTCGATGAGATGGTGACCGCCAACGCCGCCCATCCGATCAGGGTGCATTTGTGTCCAACGACGCGGCAGCCATCCCCCTATGTCACCGTGCGACCGGGGCTGGAGGCGCGTATCACCCGCGCGGTCTTCTACGAACTGGTGGCCCTGGCCCAGGCGGAACGGGTCGATGGGCGCGATGTGCTGGGGGTCTGGAGCGAAGGCATCTTCTTCCCGATCGACGATCTGCCGGATGAGTCGGAGGCGTCGGTCGCCGCGGCGTAGCCCTTGCGGCCCTGCTCGACCGGGCGCACGTGCTTCCAGCCATGGACCTTGCAACGACATCGACCCGAGCCATCCCCTCGGGGCTTACCGGGTCTGACCTGCTCCGCCGCCTGAGCGATCCGGGGCGGCTGGCCCTGGCCGGCGCGACCTCCTCCGACGATGCGATGGACCTGCTGGCGGGGTGTACCCCCAAGGCCGCGGCCGTGCTGGTCGCGATGATTCTGCGCCCGGAGCCTACCATCCTGCTGACCCTGCGTGCGGCGACGCTGAACAGCCATGCGGGGCAGGTCGCCTTCCCCGGCGGGCGGATCGACCCCGGCGAAACGCCGGAAGCGGCCGCCCTGCGTGAAGCGGCCGAAGAGGTCGGGCTCGACCCGCGCCTGCCGACGCTGATCGGCCGCCTGCCGGAACACCTGACCGGCACCGGATACCGCATCACGCCGGTGCTGGCGCTGGTGGAGCCGCCGCTGGTGCTCACCCCCGCCCCGGCCGAGGTGGACGAGCCCTTTGAATACCCGCTGCACCACCTGCTGGACACGACCTTGCCCGAACGGGGCCAGGCGCATTTCCGCGGCCGCGACCGGCAGTTCTGGATCTGGCCGCATGGCCGGCACCGCGTCTGGGGCGCGACGGCGACGATCCTGCTGAACCTCGCGCGTGTCCTGCGCGGCTGACCGCCGCCCCCACTGGAGCGCATCCGATGCCATGGCTGTTCGAGGCGCTGCTGTTCGCCACCCCCTTCGCCGTCTGGTACTTGTGGTGGCGCCAGCATCCGGGTGGTGAGCCGACCGGGGTACTGCTTGGATTGGCGGCCCTGGGCATCGGCTTGGCCATGGCCGGGGCCATCGTCTATGGGCTGAACCGCAGTCTGCAACCCGGCACGGTCTATGTCGCCCCGCGCATCGCTGCCGACGGGCACATCGAACCCGGCCATGCGGAGCCCCGACCCTGACCGACGATCTTCCGCACGACCGCATCCCGCCCCCCGCCATCCTGCATCGGGGAGCGGTCGCCCTGGTTCTGCGGACCCTGCCCGGCGCCCGGGCGGTGGGGGGCCTTGTGCGCGACGCCCTGGCCGGGCTGGTGCTGGCCGATGTGGATATCGCAGCCCCGCTGCCGCCCGAGGCGATCGCCGAACGCCTCCGCCAGGCGGGCCTGCGGGTGTTCGAGACCGGCCTCGCGCATGGCACCGTGACCGCCGTGCTGGACCACCAGCCGGTCGAGGTGACCGCGCTGCGCCAGGACATCGCGACCGACGGTCGCCATGCGGAGGTCGCCTGGACCACCGACTGGCGGATCGATGCGGCGCGACGCGATTTCACCATCAACGCCATGTCGCTCGACGCCGAGGGGCGGCTTTGGGATTACTTCGGTGGCCGCGACGACCTGGCCGCGCGCCAGGTGCGCTTCGTCGGCGACCCCGCGACCCGGCTGTCAGAGGATTACCTGCGCGCGCTCCGCTTCTTCCGGTTCCAGGCGCGCTATGGCGGGGCGGTGCCGGATGCGGCGGCGGTGGCGGCGATCACCGCCGCCGTGCCGGGGTTGGCGCGGCTTTCGGCCGAACGGGTCTGGTCGGAACTCAAACGCCTGCTGGCCGCCCCGGACCCCGTCGATGCGATGCTGCTGATGGCTGCGACCGGCGTGCTGGGTGCGGTGCTGCCCGAGGCCGCTTCGGGCGGCACCGTGCCGCGTATCGGCCAATTGCGCCGGCTGATCGCAGCGGCCCCCGCGCCCGATGCGCTGCTGCGTCTGGCGGCACTGGTCGGCGAGGTGTCGCCGCGCGGCCTCGGCGCGCTGGCCGGCCGCCTGCGGATGTCCGGGGATGAGCGCGGCCGGCTGTCGCGCCTGTGCGGCCCGCGCGCCGAGGCGCGCCCGGCCCCCCTGATGGCCGAGGCTGCGCTGCGCCGGATGCTGGCGCTGCTGGGGCAGGATGACACCGCCGCCGAACTGCTGCTGGCCGAGGCCGAGGACGGCCACGACCGCAAACCTGACCGCGATCGCGCGGCGGGCATCGCGGTGCCGGTTTTTCCGTTGCTCGGCCAGGATGTGCTGGATCTGGGGGTGCCGGAGGGGCCGCGGATCGGGCGGCTTTACAATGCCGTGCGGGGCTGGTGGTTCGCCGGCGGTTGCGCCGCGGACAGGGACGCCTGCCTCGTGCGGCTGCGGGACGAGGTGGCGGGCGGCTAGAGCACGATCGATCCAAGTGGATCGATCTCGTGCTCTAGAAGCCGTTGAATCTAGAGCAAGAAATCGGATCAGATGATTCCATCTGATCCGATATTGCTCTAGAACCCGCCCGGCGGCACCCGCATCGGTGCGGCCGCGGGGCGCATCGCGGCGCGCAGCGCGGTATCGAGCGCCGACAGGAAGTTCGACCGATCGGCCTGGATCATCCCGGCCGGGCCGCCGGTGCGGCCGCCGGTGCTGCGCAAATGCTCGGCGACGGCGCGCCCAGCCAGCGCGCCGCCGATATTGGCCGCAGTCCACAGATGGCCCTTGGAGGTCAGCGCGCGGGCGCCTTTCTCCAGGCAGCGCGCCGCCAGCGGGATGTCCTGCGTCACGCAGACATCCACGGCGGTGATGCGTTCGGCTATCCAGTCATCGGCGATATCGGCGCCGTCGGACACGATCACCCGGTGCACCAGCGGATTGTCGGGCAGCAGGATGCCGCGCGCGCCGTTGGACACGACATGGACGTGGAGGCCGAGGCGGAAGGCGACGCGAAACGCCTCGTCACGCACCGGGCAGGCGTCGGCGTCGATGTAGAGGTCAGTCATAGGCCTCGGTTTCGGTGACCAATCCATCCGCGACATCGCGCGCGACCAGCGCCCGGTCCCGTTCGGCGGCTGCGCCCATGCCGCCGCCGCCCGGCAGCAGCAGGCGCAGGCGCTGGCCCTTGGCGATGGTCTGGAAGCCCTTGGTGCGCAGCACGGTGCCATCGGTCAGCCCGACCCAGCCGGGGGCACCATCGCCACCGCCGGCGCGGCCTTTTGGGGCATTGGCAACGCGGTCGAAGATCGCGTTGATGGCGAATTCGGCATCCCCCTTGGCGCCGATTTCCATGATCTGGCCGAAGCCGCCACGGGTGCGCCCGGGGCCGGCGGAATCGGGCCGGAGTTCCTTTTTCCAGAACACCACGGGGGCGACGTTTTCCGTCGCTTCGACCGGCATGGTCCGCACGCCCGAGGGAAAGGCCGTGCCGTCCAGCCCATCCTGCGCGATGCGCGCGCCGGTGCCGCCGGAGTTGAAGGTGATGACCTCGAAGTCAGGCAGTTCGGCGCCCTGGCCGCTGACCTGCGCGCCGCCGCGCAAGGGTGGATTCCACAGGCAGGAGGAGCCTTCGGCGGCCACGCGATCGGGCACTGCCTGGTGCAGGCAGCCCATCATCAGGTCGGGCAGCAACTGCCCCACCACATGCCGGACCGAGACCGGATAGGGACGCGGCGCGTTCAGGATGCAGCCTTCGGGGATGGTGATGTGGAAAGGCGAGAGGCTGGCCCAGTTGTTCGGGATTTCAGGTGCGACGACGACCTTGATGCCGAAGCAGGTATACGCCCGGCAATAGGCGGCCGGCACGTTGATCCCGCGCGAGGACAGGCCATCGGTGCCGGCGTAATCGACCGCGATCCTGTCGCCCGCGGCGGTCAGTGTCGCGCGCAGGGTGACGGGCTTTTCGTAGCCGTCGGAGGTGATGGTCGCAGACCAGGACCCGCGCGGCAGCTTGCCGATTTCGGCGATGGTGGCGGACAGGCTGCTGTCGAAGATGAAGGTCGCGAGATCGTCGAGGCCGGTCATGCCGAATTCGGCCATCATCTCGACCAGGCGGCGCGCGCCGGCGTCGTTGCAGGCGCAGAGGGAATAGACATCGCCCTCCAACTCCGCCGGCGTGCGTGTGCCGGCGCGCAGGAAGTCGAAGAAGGTTTCGTTGGGCTGGCCACGATCGAAGCATTTGACGATGGGGATGTAGAGCCCTTCCTCGAACACCGAGCGCCCTTCCGGCCCCATGCCGAGGCCGCCGACATCGATGACATGCGCGGTATTGGCGAAAAGGCCGACGATCTTTTGGGCGTGGAAGGCCGGCGTGACGACGGTCAGGTCATGCAGGTGGCCGGTGCCGAGCCAGGGGTCGTTGGTGATGTAGTGGTCGCCGGGGCGCATCGTGGCGGCGGGGAATTTCTGGAGGAAATGGCCCACGGATTCCATCATGGAATTGACGTGGCCGGGGGTGCCGGTGACCGCCTGGGCCAGCATGCGGCCGTCCAGGTCGAAGATGCCGGCGGAGAGATCGCCCGCTTCGCGCACCGTGGTGCTGAAGGCGGTGCGGATCATGGTCTGGGCCTGTTCCTCAACCACCGCGATCAGGCGGTTCCATTGGATCTGGCGTTGGATTTTTCCAAGGGCGTGGTCAAGGGGCACCGCGGGTCATCTCCTCGTGTCAGCTTCAATAACGGGGCTTTGGTTCGACAGGTAGGGCCGGCGCAGCCGCCACGACCCGCAACCCGCGATGCGCGGCAAAAGGCGCGAAATCGCGGTCACTATGCAACAGCGGTACGTCATGTTCGATGCACCAGGCGGCGATCAGGCAGTCCACCACCTTGCGCGCCGTCACCCCCTGCTGGCGCAGCGCGCGGTAGTGATCGACCGCGGCCAAGGCATTCCCGGTCCCACCGACCTCGACCTGGCGAAAGGCCAGTAGCCCCACGCGTGTCCGCGCCTGCTGCCCGTCGTCGGCGATGCCGCGCAACACCTCCAGCAGTACCAGATCGCCGACCAGCACCTCCGCTGGATCGTCCTGCCCGCCATCCGGGTCCAGCCCGTCGAGCAGCCGGCCCAAGACCGCGACTTCCTGCGTCGCCTTGCCGCGCAGATGATCGATCCAGACCGAACTGTCCACGAAGACGGCGTTCACCACGCACGGGCTTCGGGAGGATCGCGCCGCTCGGCGTCCAGATCGCCTTGCCAGTCCACCTGGCCGAACAAGTCCCTGATCCCAGCCTGCCGCTTGCGCCGGGCGAGCAGCCGCAACGCGGCCTCAACCGTCTCCCGTTTGGTGGTCAGGCCGGTCGCCGCCATCGCCTCGGCCATCAGCCGGTCATCAATCTCGATGTTCGTACGCATCGCCGCCTCATGTGTATAGAGCCCACATCACTATACACATGAACGCCTAGGCCTGCACCAGATCAAGATACCCCAGCCCATCCATCCGGCACGTCCAGCCCGGCCCGACCAGCGTGCTCGTCTCCGACTCCGCCACGATGCACGGCCCGGCCACCGTCGCCCCCGGCACCAGGTCGGCGCGGTCATAAACCGCCCAGGGGCCAACCAGCCCGGTCACGGTATCGCGCACCTGCTGCACGCCGGTCGGTGCGGGGGCTGGCGCATCCATCACCTCGGCCACCGGGTCCAGCGCTTCGGTGATCGTCGCAACGGTCACGGCAAAGGCCAGGATTTCGATGTCGCTGCCGGGCACGGCGCGATCGAAAACGCGCGCGTATTCGGCTTCGTAGGCGACACGGATCGTCGCCGCATCACCGCCATCCAGGTCACGCAACGGCAAGTGCAGCGCGATCTCATGCCCCTGGCCGACATAGCGCATGAAGGCGATGCGCTTTTCCACGACCTCGGCATCGAAGGCACCCTGCGACACCACGTCGCGTGCCTCACCCCGCATCGATCCCAGCAGCGCGTTCACGGCGCAAAAGTCCAGCCGCGACAGGCGCTGGTACAGGCTGCGCACAACCTCATACCCGACCGGCGCGCGCAAAAACCCGATGGCGCTGCCGACGCCCGCACCCGAGGGCACCAGCACGCGCTTGACACCGATCTTCTCCGCGACCCGGCAGCCATGCACCGGCCCGCCGCCGCCAAAGGCGATGACCACGCGGCCTTCGTAGCCCGCCCCACTTTCGATGGCATGGACGCGGGCCGCATTGGCCATGTTCTCGTCCACCATCTCGACCACGCCGAGGGCGGCCATTTCCGGCTCCAGCCCCAGCGGCGCGCCGATCGCCGCGGCCATCGCATCGCGCGCCGCACCTTCATCCAGCGCCATGGTGCCACCAGCAAAACGCGCGGAATCATAGCGCCCGAGCAGACAATTCGCATCCGTCACCGCAGGCTTGGTCCCACCGCGCCCGTAGCAGGCGGGGCCCGGCATGGCGCCGGCACTTTCAGGCCCCACGGTGATGCGCCCCATCCCATCGACATGCGCTAGCGACCCGCCCCCCGCGCCGATCTCCACCATCTCGATCACCGGAATGCGCAGCGGCAGGCCGGAGCCGCGGCGGAAGCGACCGACACGCGCGACCTCGAAACTGCGTGAGGCATGCGGTGCGAAATCATCGACAAGACAGACCTTGGCCGTGGTGCCACCCATGTCGAAACTCAGCACCCGGTCGAAGCCGCGTTGCCGCGCGCAGAAGGCGGAAAAGATCGCCCCCCCGGCCGGCCCGCTTTCGACCAGGCGGATCGGGAAGCGCGCGGCGGTTTCCAGCGTCGTCAACCCGCCGCCGGACAGCATCAGGAACAGGGGACAGGTCAGCCCGCCTTCCCGCAACCCGTCGCGCAGGCGCAACAGGTAGCGCGCCATCAGCGGTTGGACATAGGCATTGGCGACGGTGGTCGAAAATCGCTCCCACTCGCGCATCTCCGGCGAGACTTCGCTGGACAGGGAAATCGCCACCTCGGGCCAGATCTTTGCGATCACCTCGGCCGCCCGCCGTTCATGCGCGGGGTTCACGAAGGCATGCAGGAAACCGATGGCCAGCGCCTCGACGCCTTCGGATTGCAGGAACAGCGCCTGGCGCGCCACCGCCGCCTCATCCAGCGGCAGCAGGACGTGGCCTTCGTTGTCCAGCCGCTCCGGCACGCCGACGCGCCAGCGGCGCGGCACCAGGGGCTGCGGCAGAGTGATGTTCAGATCATATTGATCGTAGCGACTTTCGTTGCCCAGCGCCAGGACATCGCGAAAACCCTCGGTCGTGATCAGCCCGGTCCTGGCCCCCTTGCGCTCGATGATGGCATTGGTCGCAAGCGTCGTGCCGTGGATCAGCAGCGTGACATCGGCCGCCACCATGGCAGCGCGTTCCAGCACGGCGACGACACCGGCGAGCACGCCCTGTTCGGGCGCCTCCTGCGTCGTCAGGACCTTGGTGGTCCAGCGCTGCCCGTCGCGTTCCAACGCGAGATCGGTGAAGGTGCCGCCGATATCGACGGCGAGGCGCGCGCTCACGCCACCCGCTCCACCAGCCACCGCGTCAGCACGCGACATGCCGCGTCAAAGTCTTCCATGCGCATCGCCTCTGCCGGGTTGTGGCTGCCATTCTGGTTGCGGACGAAAAGCATCGCCGCCGGGATCCCCGCCGCGGCAAACGCCGCCGCGTCATGCCCGCCGCCCGAGGCCATTTCCAACACCGGCACATCCTGCGCCGCGGCCCGCAGCCCTGCCCGCAGCCCCGCATCCATGGGTGCGGCGATGCTGCCCGTCTCCGGCCCCATGTCGAAGCGTACGCCGCGCCGGGACTCGATCAGTGGCACCAGGCGGTGCATGTCCTCGAACAGCGCATCGACACTGCGCGGATCAACGCTGCGGATATCCAGCATGAAGCCCGCCTCGCCGGCGATCTTGGTAAAGCCGGCCTCGGCCGAGGTCGCCAGCGTGCAGAAGGTGCAGACCATCTTGTGGCCTTCGGCTTCCAGCCGGCCCCAGGCGTCGTCCAGCGCCACGGCGAATTCCGCCAGCGCGATCGCCGCATCGGCCCGATACCGTCGCGGCGTGCCGCCCGAATGGTTCCACTGCCCATGCACGCGCCCCGCACGATGGCGCCGGCTGCCGGGGATGCCGGTGACGATGCCGACGGGTATCGCTTCGGCATCCAGCACCGGGCCCTGTTCGATATGCACCTCGACGAAGGCTGCGACATTCTCCGCGCTCAGCACCCGCTCGCCGCGTGCCACGAAGCCGGGGTCAAAGCCTTCCTCGACCATGTGTTCGGCCAGCGTGCGCCCGGTCACCATGTTGCGTATGGCCAGTTCGCCCGCGTGCAGGCGCCCCAGGGCACCCCGGCTGCCGGGGTAGGAGGTCGGGAACCAAGCGCCCGCCTCCTCGGCGCGTATGGCCATGACCGCGACGTCGCAGCGCGGCACGATGCCGGCAGCCTTCAGTCCGGCGACAGCCGCCAGCCCCGCCAGCACGCCGACCGCGCCATCGAAATTCCCGCCTTGCGGCACCGAGTCCAGATGGCTGCCCAGCACGATCCGCGGCGCAGCGGGATCGCTGCCGGACAGCACCATGTGCAGGTTGCCAACCGGGTCCGCGGTGCAATCCAGGCCCAGGGCCTCGGCCGCCTCCCGCACCAGCGCATGGGCCATGCGCTCACCCGGGCCATAGGCTTCGCGCGTGATGCCGACGCCATCGAACGACCGCGCCCGCAGGTCGTCGAACAGTCGCGCCGCCAGCCCCGTGTCAGGTGCGAGATTCGGTCGCATCAGACGTGTCGCACCATGCCGCCATCGACGCGGATGATGCTGCCGGTGATGTAGCCGGCGCGCTCGCTCGCCAGGAACGCCCCCATCGGGCCGTATTCATCGGGTCGGCCGTAGCGCCCGGCGGGAATGGTCCGGCCGCGTTCCTCCATCACCTGCTCGACCGTCTTGCCCTCGCGCTCGGCCTGGCCGGCCGAGGTCTGGCGGGTTCGGTCGGTCACGATGGCCCCGGGGGCCAGGATGTTGCAGGTCACGCCATCGGCCGCGACATCGGCGGCCAGCGACTTGTTCCACCCGACGATGGCCGCGCGCAGCGTGTTGGACAAGGCCAGGTTCGGGATCGGCTGTTCCATCCCGCTGCTGCCGACGGTGATGATGCGTCCATAGTTTTGCGCCCGCATCGCCGGCAGCAGCCGCATGGCGATATGGATCGGCGAGACCACGATGTTCTGGAACCAGGCGATCAGGTCGGCTTCCTTCATCTCCAGCGCCGTGCAGGGCGGCGGGCCGCCGTGGTTCAGCACCAGGATATCGACGCCGCCCAGCGCCGCCACGGCGGCATCGGCCAGGTGGTCCATGTCGGCGGTGCGGCTGACATCGGCCATGATGCCAACCGCCTTGGGCGCGCCCGCGGCCATCAGGCTCGACGCGACCGCATCCAGGCTCGTCTGATCACGCCCCGACACCGCGATCGCCACCCCATCGGCTGCCAGCGCATCGGCGATCGACCGCCCCAAGCCCTTGGAGGCGCCCATCACCAGCGCCCGCTTGCCCGCCAGACCGAGGTCCATGTCTCTTCTCCCGTATGAATGCAGGGCTTTTGACTGCACCGCCCGCCGCCCCATGGCAACCCGGGCGCGGCGGGGTATCGTCGCACCCAAACGGGGAAACGATCGCCATGAAGCACCGCCTTGTCTGCGCGCGCCGCGTCCCGCCCAGGGTCGCGGCACGGATGCGCGCCGAATTCGATGCCGTGCTGCATGACCGGGACCTGACCCATGCCGAGGCCCTGGCGGCGCTCGCCGACCACCAGGCCGAGGCGCTGTTCTTTCATTCCGGCTTCCGGATGGATGCGGCGACCATCGCAGCCCTGCCTGCCTCGGTCCGCGTCGCGGCGACGGCCTCGGTCGGCTTCGACCATGTCGATGTGGCGGCGGCGTCATCGCGCGGGCTGATGGTGACCAACACGCCCGAGGTATTGACCGGCTGCACGGCCGACATGGCCTTCTGCCTGCTGCTGGCTGCCGCCCGCCGGTTGGGCGCTTTCGAGCGGCTGATGCGGGACGACGCCTGGAAGCCGCGCGCGATGGGCGAAGGCCTGGGGGTGCGGGTCTGGGGCAAGACCCTCGGCATCATCGGCATGGGGCGCATCGGCAAGGCCATGGCCCGCCGCGCCCGGGGCTTCGATATGAACGTGCTCTACAACGACCTGGCCGAGATGCCGGGCCAGGATGCCGCATTCGTTCCCGACCTGGCCGCCATGCTGCCGCGCTGCGATTTCCTGACCCTGCATGTGCCGCTCGCGCCCGACACCCGCCACATGATCGACGCGGCGGCGCTGGCGCTGCTGCCAAAAGGGGCGGTGGTGGTGAATGCGTCGCGCGGCGGGGTGGTGGACGAGGCCGCCCTGCGCGATGCCCTGGCCTGCGGCCATATCTTCGCGGCCGGGCTGGATGTGTTCGAGGGCGAGCCCCGCTTCGACCCGGCCTGGATCGGCCTGCCGCAGGCCGTGCTGACGCCGCACGTCGCCTCCGGCACCTTCGAGACCCGCGACGCCATGGGTTTCCGCGCGCTGGACAACATCGCGGCAGTGCTGGCAGGCCGGCCCGCCATCGACCCGCTTTGGAGGTGAACGCCATGCCCCGCCTGCTCATCACCCGCCGCCTGCCGCCCGCGGTCGAGGCCCGGGCCATCCGAGACTACGATGCAATGCTGAACCCGCACGACATCCCCTGGACACGCGACAGCCTGCTCGCCGCCGCCATCGGGATGGACGGCATCCTCTGCGCCGCCGGCGATCCGCTGGACGCCGGGACCATCCAGGCCCTGCCGGCATCCGTGAAAATCATCGCGACCTTCAGCGTCGGTACCGACCATATCGCGCTCGATGCCGCCGCCGCCCGCGGCATCCCGGTCGCCAATACACCCGACGTGCTGAGTGTAGCGACCGCCGAGATCGCCATGCTGCTGATCCTGATGGCCGCCCGCCGCGCCAGCGAGGGCGAGATGATGCTGCGCGCCCGGCAATGGCCGGGTTGGGCACCGACCCAGCTGATGGGCGTGACCTTGCAGGCCAAGCGCCTCGGCATCCTGGGCAAGGGCCGCATCGGGCGGGAGTTGGCCCGGATGGCGCGGGGTTTTGGCCTCGTGATCCATTACCGCAACCGCACCCGCCTGCCGCCCGAGCAGGAACTGGGCGCCATCTTCCACGACAATGACGCGGATTTCCTGGGCGCGATCGATATCCTGTCGATGCATATTCCGGGCGGTTCGGCGACGCGGCACTGGCTGCATGCAGCGCGGATCGCGCAACTGGCACCCGGCAGCATCGTGGTTAATACCGGGCGCGGCGGGACGGTGGATGACGCGGCCCTTTGCGCGGCCCTGCACAGCGGCCATGTGCGGGCCGCGGGGCTGGATGTCTACGATGGCGAACCGCGGCTGTTTCCGGGGTATCTCGGCGCGCCCAACATCACGCTGCTGCCGCATCTGGGCTCCGGCACGATCGAGACGCGGGATGCGATGGGGTTCCGCGCGCTCGACAACCTCGACGCAGTGCTGTTGCGTGGTGCTGCGCCGCCGCATCGCGTGGCCTAGAATGAAGGATACCGCCCGACCATGATGTTCGACTTCGCCGCCCTGCCCGCCGCCGAACGCTACAAGCTGATGGTTTCGACCATCGTGCCGCGCCCCGTGGCCTGGGTGGTCAGCCTGGATGCCGAGGGTGCGCGCAACGCCGCGCCCTATTCCTTCTTCAACGGCTTTGCCTCCGACCCGCCGATCGTCGGCCTCGGGGTCGGGCTGCGCGGGTCGGGCAAGAAGGACACGCTGGCGAACATCGAGGCCACCGGCGAATTCACCATCTGCCTGGTGCCCGAATCGCAGGCGCTGCAGATGAACATCACCGCGACCGATTTCGGCCCGGAGGTGGATGAGTTGGCGGAAGCGGGGTTGGAGACCATCGCCTCCAGCCTGGTGAAGCCGCCGCGCATTGCCGGCAGCCCGGTCGCGATGGAATGCGCGCTGTTCCAACTGGTCCCGCTCGGGCTGCATACGCTGGTGCTGGGCAAGATCCTGGCCATGCATGTGCAGGACGACTGCGTGATGAACCCGGCGAAGCATTACATCGACACGCCAAAGCTCGACCTGGTCGGGCGCATGCATGGTCGCGGCTGGTATGCGCGGACGACCGACCGCATCGAAATTCCCCGCATGACTCCCGAGGAATGGTCCCGGCACAAGGCGACGCTGAAGGACTGACCGGCGGGGCGCTGTCCCCGCCAGGCGGCGGGTGGTACACGGGCACCACGTCACTGCGACGCACTCGCATCAAGCAAGGCCCGCACCCCTGTCCCTCAGCCTCCCTCTGACCGCCCCTGCCGCCGCGCGGCCGCCGCTGCGGCGCACACCCTTCTGGGCGCGGCTGGGCTTGCCGGTCGCGGCGCTGGTCGCGGCTCCCGTGGTCGCGGTGCTGTCGGCCGCGGCCGTCGCCCCTTCCGGCACCGCCTGGTCGCATATCCTGCACGTCACCCTGCCGGGGTATCTGGCCAATACCGCGCTGCTGACCCTGTTGGTCGGGCTGATGGCGGCCAGTTGCGGGGCGACCGCCGCCTGGCTGGTCACCGCCTGTCGCTTTCCGGGCAGCCGGGCGCTGGATGTGGCGCTGCTGCTGCCGCTGGCGATGCCGGCCTATGTCTGCGGCTATGTCTATACCGAGATCCTGGATGTCGCGGGCCCGGTGCAAAGCGCCCTGCGCAGCGTCACCGGCCTGTCCTTCGGCGAATACTGGTTCCCGCAGATCCGCAGCCTGCCGGGGGCGGCCGTGGTCATGGCGATGGTGCTGTACCCTTACGTCTATCTGCTGTGCCGCAGCGCCTTCATCCAGCAATCGGTCTGCCTGATCGAGGCATCCCGCACACTCGGCCAGTCGCTGCCGCGCACCTTCCTGCATGTCGCACTCCCGCTCGCACGCCCGGCGCTGGCGGGCGGCACGGCGCTGGCGCTGATGGAGACGCTGGCCGATTTCGGCACCGTGCAGCATTTTGCCGTGCCGACCTTCACCACCGGCATCTACGAAGCCTGGTTCGGCATGGCCGACCGGGGGGCCGCGGCGCGCCTGGCCGCCTGCCTGATGGGGGTCGTCACCGTGTTGCTGCTGCTGGAACATGTGTCGCGCGGTGGCCGGCGGTTCCATCCGATGACCACGCGCCAGCCGCCGCTGCGCCAGGTGTTGCTGCGCGGCTGGCGCGCCTGGGCGGCGCTGCTGGCCTGTGCCCTGCCGGTGCTGGTCGGCTTCGCCATCCCCGCGGGCTGGCTGCTGCACGCGGCGCTGGCCGTCGGCGATCCGCTCGCCCCGCGGCGCTTCCTGCCATTCGCGTTCAACAGCCTGACCCTGGCCGCGATCACCGCGCTGTTCGCGGTCGCGATTGCAGCCCTGATCGCCTGGGGTGGGCGGCAGCATCCGTCCCGCGCGATGGCCGTCGCGCGGCGCATCGCGATGCTCGGCTATGCGGTACCGGGGTCGGTGATCGCAGTCGGCACCCTTGTGCCATTCGGCCTGTTCGACAATGCGCTGGATGGTTTTTTCCGCGCGACATTCGGCCTGTCCACGGGGTTGTTGCTATCGGGCACGGTGGTTGCGTTGATCTTCGCCTATCTGGTGCGTTTCCTCGCGGTGGCCTTGCAGGCGACGGAAAGCGGGCTGTCGCGGGTCAAGCCGTCGCTGGCCTCGGCGGCCCGCACGCTCGGCGCCAGCCCTGGCGAAGCCGTGGCGCGGATCGAACTGCCGCTGGCGCGCGGCGCGCTGCTGACCGCGGCGCTGCTGGTCTTCGTCGATACGATGAAGGAATTGCCCGCGACGCTGATCGTGCGCCCCTTCGATTTCGACACATTGGCCGTGCGCGTGCACAATCTGGCGTCGGACGAACGCCTGGCGGAAGCCTCGACCGCGGCGCTGATGATCGTGGTGATGGGGCTGTTGCCGGTGCTGGTGCTGGTGCGGTCGATCAGGGCCAGGTGAAGCCGCGTAAGGGCGGTCGGACCGGCCATCGCGCCCCCCACACGATGGCGCCAGCCGACGGCCGGCCGCAGGCGCGCTATCGCCAGCCGGCCCGCTGCATGATCTGCAAGGCCTGCCCCGACAACGCGCCATATTGCGCGGCATTCAACGCATCCGCCTTGAACGGCCCAAAGGCCGCGAGCGACGGCGTGGGGGGCACATCCTCGACCACCGGATACTCGAAATTGCCGTTGGCGAACATTTCTTGCGCGCGCGGACTGGTCAGGTATTCGATGAAGCGCAGTGCGCCTTCGCGATTCGGCGCGGTCCGCACCACCCCGGCACCGGAAACGTTCACATGCGCGCCGCGATCGGCCTGGTTCGGGAAGATCACGCCGATCCGGTCATAGAGCGCCTTTTCGGCCGGCACCGAAGACGCGCCGAACCTCGCCAGGTAATAGGTATTGGCGATCGCCAGCGACCCCTGCCCCGCCAGCACCGCCTGGAATTGCGGCGTATCGCCACCTTGCGGCGGGCGGGCCATGTTGGCGACGACGCCACGCGCCCAGGCCTCGGCGGCCTCGGGCCCATCGGCGGCGATGATACTGCCCATCAGCGACAGGTTGTAGGGGTGCGCCGCGGCACGGACCAGGATCTGGCCGCGAAAGGAAGGCTTGGCCAGGTCCTCGTATCGCGCCAGGCCCGCCGGTGCGCCCCTTTGCTTGTCGTACATCACGACGCGGACACGGCGGGACACGCCGTACCAGTGACCGCCCGGTTCCCGCAGGCTGGCGGGGATGCGAGCCTCCAGCACCGCGCTGCGCGATGGCGCCAGCACGCCGGCATCCTGCGCGCGGGCCAGGCGCGCAGCGTCCACCGTGATCAACACGTCGGCCGGGCTGTTGGCGCCCTCGTTGCGGATGCGCTCGACCAGTTGATCGGCATCGCCCTCGATCAGCCGGACGCGGACGCCCGTCTCAGTGGTGAAACCGTCATACAGCGTCCGGTCGGTGTCGTAATGGCGCGAGGAATAGAGGTTGATCGTGGCCGTCTGCGCGCTGCCGAGGCGCGGCGCGGCAAGCAGCAGGCCAAGCCCGGCGCCGAACAGCGGACGGCGGGCGATCGATGCGGAGGTCATGCGTCAGGTTCCGTTCATGGCAAGCGGTGCCATTCCCATACCGCTAATGCGAACCATTCGCAAATGTATTCTGCCCCATGTCATGGCGCAGACGGCGTCACGTCGCCCGGCCGGGGTCAACGCACCACCAGGGCGGCCAGAACCTCCAGCCGGTCGGCCTCCGCGGCCGGTTTGTCGGCACGGATTCGGGCGATGCGCGGAAAACGCATGGCCAGGCCGCTGCGATGGCGGGTGCTGGCCTGGGCGGCGTCGAAGGCGACTTCCAGCACCAGGCCTTTCTCCACCTCCCGCACCGGGCCAAAGCGGCCGGTCGTGTGTTCCCGCACCCAGCGGTCGAGGAATACCAACTCCTGGTCGGTGAAGCCGGAATAGGCCTTGCCGACCGGCACCAACTCCTCCCCGCGCCACAGCCCAAAGGTATAGTCGCTGTAGTAGGAGGATCGCTTGCCATGGCCGCGCTGCGCGTACATCAGCACGCAATCGATGGTCAGCGCCGCGCGCTTCCACTTCCACCACAAGCCTTTCACGCGCCCGGCCACGTAGGGCGCATCGGCGCGCTTGAGCATCAGCCCCTCGATCGCCGCAGCCCGGGCGGCGCCACGTTTATCGACCAATTCGGCGACGTCGGAAAATTCGACCAGCGGCGAGACGTCGAATTTTGGCGGCGCGTGGGCGCCAACGAAACGCTCCAGCCGCGCCCGGCGCGCATCGAAGGGCAGGCTTCGCAGATCCTCCGCGCCGTCGAACAACAGATCGTAAAGCCGCACGCCGACCGGGTAGTCGCGCTGCATCTTCGGGCTGACGATCTTGCGATTCAGCCGCTGCTGCAAATCGCCAAATGGTGCGACCACCCCATCGCGCAGGACCAACAGTTCGCCGTCCACCACGCCGGAGAAATTCATCGCCGCGATGATGTCGGGAAAGGTCGCGGACAGGTCCTCGCCGCTGCGCGACCAAAGCCGCCGCCCGCCGGGGCCGGCGCAGGCCTGCACGCGAATGCCATCCCATTTCCATTCGGCGCGATGCGTCGTAGGCGTGATGCCGGCAAGATCGGTCTCCTCCAGCGGATGCGCCAGCATCACCGGCCGGAACACCGGCGCATCGGCGGCATCCGGGCGCGGCCCCTGCCCCGCCAACCAGTCGAACAAGGCGCGATAGGGTGGCAGGCAGGCGTGCCAGGCTTCCTCCACCGCCTCGACCGGTTGTTGCGCCCATTCTGCCAGCGCGACCCGGGCCAGGCGGCCGGAGGCGCCGACCCGCAGGCCGCCGGTCACGAGTTTCACCAGCGCCAGGCGCCCCGAGGCGTCCAGCGTGTCCAGCCATCCCGCCAGGATCGACGGGATGGCAGCCTTCGGCGCGGTCTCCAGCGTCGCGACGATCTCGGCCAGCGACGGCGCCGGCGTGTTGCGGCGCTCGGCCGGTTCGGGCCAGATAAGCGCCACGGTTTCGGCCATGTCGCCAACGAAATCGTAGGACAGGTCCCAAAGCACCGGATCGGTCCGCTCGGCCGCCAGCGCGCGGATCATCGCGGGCTTGGCCAGGGTAAAGGACAACTCCCCCATCAGCGCCGCCAGCCCGATGCCGCGGTCAGGATCGGGCTGGGTCGCGAACCAGTCGCGCAGCAGGGCGATCTTGGCGAGGCGCCCCTGGGTGAACAGCAGCCGTTCCAGCAGGTTCGCGAAGGCGTCGAGACTCATGCAGCCTCGGGCGCTTCCTCATCGCCCCGCCCGACCAGATGCAGCGCCCGCGCCCGCACCCCGCGCGCCGTCAGCGCATGGGCCAGCGCATCGTCGCGGCCATGGGTGATCCAGACTTCAGGCGCCGCAACCTCGGCACAGGTGCCCAACAATTCGTCCCAGTCGGCGTGGTCGGAAATGACCAGCGGCAATTCGATGCCGCTGGCTTTCGCGCGCTGCCGGACGCGCATCCAGCCCGATGCGGCGCAGGTCACCGGATCGGCCAGGCGCCGGGCCCAGGGGGTGGCCTCGGCCGAGGGCGGCGCCATCACGATCTCACCGGCCAGCAGCGCCCCCGCCTGGCCGCGTTTCTGTGGCGCCGGCACCGGCCGCAGGTCGCCCAGCGGCACGCCCAGTTCCTCGTACAGCACACACAGCTTCATCAGCGCGCCATGCAGCCAGATCGGCCGGTCCCAACCCGCCCGCCGCAACAGCGCGATCAGCCGCTGCGCCTTGCCCAGCGCATAGACGCCGATGATGTGGCAGCGGTCGGGGAACAGCCGGACGCTGGCCAGCAGCCGCGCGACCTCCCGGTCCGGGTCGGGATGCCGAAACACCGGCAGGCCGAACGTGGCTTCGGTGACGAAGACATCGCAGGGCATCGCCTCGAACGGCGCGCAGGTCGGGTCGGCCTGGCGCTTGTAGTCGCCCGAGACGACGATGCGGCTGCCGCGCCAGTCGAGCACCACCTGAGCCGAGCCGAGCACATGCCCCGCCGGCACCAGCCGGATGTCCACGTCATTCACCCGCAACAGCTGATGCAGCGCCAGCGGCTGCTGGGTGTCGCCGGCGCGGTCCGCCCCCATGCGGGTGCGCATGATGGCCAGGGTTTCGACCGTGGCCAGCACCGCGCGGTGCCCGGGGCGGGCGTGGTCGGCGTGCCCGTGGCTGACGATGGCGCGGTCCACGGCACGGACCGGGTCGATGAAGATATCCGCCGGTTCGCAATACAGCCCGGCCGGCGTGATGCGCATCCAGGTATCGGGGTGGGGCATGGTCGTCCTGGTCTGGGCGGGCGGCGTGGAACCCTGAAGATGGGACGATGACGCCTCAGCGCGACGTCCCCATGACGACGGGGCGCGTCGCATCGCCATTCTCGAACGCCACCCAGACCGCGGCCCCGATGCGTGGCGACCCCGTGGGGGTACCGAACGGGGCGCAGACCGGCGCCCAGACCGAGGCAGCACCGGCGATGGCCGGGATCATGACCTGTACCCGGCCCGCCGCCGTGGGGTCGGAGGTGCTGACGATCTGCGCGCGATACACCCCGGACACGATGGCCATACAAGACTCCCCTAAGGACGGGCATCGCGTGGATGGGCACGTCCCTCCATCTGCCCTGCCAGTAAGCACAGCCGATGCTTCGGCATGCCGCAAGGTCCGTCGCCCAGTTCAGGCGCCGGGCGCCGTGGTCAGCGCCCCTCGGCCTCGGCAATTTCCAGCAATGCCGTGCCGTTGCGCGCCACCCGCGCGGTTTCTCCACCAGCGCAACCGGCGCCGCTGACGACCTCCGACCCCGGGTTGGAGACCTGCATCTTCGCCCGCACGCGGCAGACCAGGCGCTGCGCGGTGCCGCGGCTGCCGCCGTTCCAGCGGCGGATCGCCTCGGCCCAGTCGCCGCTGCGGTTGTACTGCGCGCGCAGCAGGGCGCCGCCCCAATCCGCTGCGCGATAGGGTTCAAGCGGCCAATCCGATCGCGGCGCGTGGACCCGTGCATTCACCTGCACGCAGCCGGCCATGATGCTGGCGCCGGCCGGCGCGCCGAAATACAGCCGCCGGGCTTCCTCGGCCGAGTTGGCGTAATGCGACCGGCCGGCGATGTTCAGCGCATACGCATGCAGTCCGGATTCAGCCAGGGCGACCGCGACGAGCAGCCCGTCCGGCAGGCCGTGGATGCGTTCGGCCGCGCGCGCGGCTTGCAGGCAGGCCGCCCGCGGCGAGAGGGGCGCGCTGGTATGGTCCAGCGCAACAGCGGGTGCTGCGCCGGCGAACCAGGCAAGGAGGACGAGCCCGAACAACGACCATGGCCATTGCGCCCCCCGCAGGCGGGAACCCTGGCGGACCAGGGCAAGCGGGGACGGGATCGCCGCGTGACGTCGCCGGTGCGGAAGCACCAGCGTGCGGGGCGCGGTAATCATATCGATTTGGTAGAAGGCTTTCGGTCCTGGCGCAACCTTTTGGGACGCGGGGCTGACTCCCACCCGCCCGACGAGACCCAATTCCACGCCTCAGTTTCGCCGCATTTATCGCTTTACCGCGCGTCGATCCGGGCCAACCGCCGCTCCTCATCGACGATGAAGTCGCGGATCACCGGCACATTGTCGCGCTGGTCGGACAGCAACAACTGGAACACGAAATTGGAACCGTGCAGGAAGCCGAGTTCGACGGAGGCGAGGTAGAAATCCCACATCCGACAGAAGCGGTCGCCCATCATTGTCACGGCCTCCGCCCGCCGCGCGTCATAGGCCTGCCGCCAATGTCTGATGGTCCAGTAATAATGCAAACGCAGGCTTTCGCAGTCGGCGCACCAGGTGCCGGTGCGTTCCAGCGAGGCAAAGACTTCAGACAGGGCGGGCGCGTAGCCGCCGGGGAAAATATATTTGCGGATGAAGGGCCCGGTGGTGCCGGGCGGCGAATTCCGGCCGATGCAATGGACCAGCGCGAAGCCACCCGGTCTGGTCAGCCGCTTGATGCTGCGAAAGTAGGTGTCGAATTCATCGATCCCGATCGCCTCCATCATCGCGATGGAGACCACGCGGTCGTAGGTGCCTTCGAGTTCGCGATAGTCCTTCTCAAGGAAGGTCACGCGATCGGCGACGCCTTCATCGATCGCCCGTTGCGTCGCCACGGCGCATTGCTCCGCCGACAAGGTCACCGAGGTCACAGTCACCCCGTAGCTGCGCGCCAAAAATGTGCCGAGGGCGCCCCAGCCTGAGCCGATCTCACAGATGTGCATGCCCGGTTCCAGGCGAAGTTTCGCGGCGATATGCCGCAGCTTGTCGATCTGCGCCTGATGCAGGCTGACCTCGGGTGAGGTGTAGTAGGCGCAGGAGTAGGTCATCGTTTCATCCAGCCACAGCCGGTAGAAATCAGGCGGGATGTCGTAGTGGTGGCGGATGTTCTCCGCCGCGACCCCGAGCGGGTTGCGCTGCTGGAACCGGCGCAGGCCCCGCCACACCCGCCGCAACACCTGCTGCACCGGATGCGCCGCCAACCCTGATCGGTTGATCGAGAACAGGTGGAGCAGGTCGAAGACCGCAGCACCCCCCTCCATCACCAGGCGGCCGTCCATATAGGCCTCGGCGGTCTTGAGTTCGGGGTTGAGAAAAATCTCCCGCTCCACCGCCTTGTCCGTCAGGCGGATGGTGACCGCGGGGCCATCCCGCCCACCGCCAAAGGCGTGCGATGCACCGGTGTGGTCGAGCACGACCAGGCGCCCGCGGCGGACGAAGCGGCGCAACAGGTTCGACAGCAGCATCATGGCCAAAGCATCCTGGTCCCGGTGGTGCCCGTTCTATGGCTCGCGAACCGGCAAAACCCTACCCCGCCAGATGCCGGGCCCGCGCGATACGCCGGGTGACGATGCCGTCCACCGGGCCGAACAAGGCGGCCAGGACCCAGGCCAGGCCCGCGCAGAGCACGATCGCCGCGCCGGATGGCAGGTCGGCGTGGAATGACAGCACCAGCCCCCCGAAGCCCGAGGCCAGGGCGATCCCTACCGCCGCATAGACCATCCCCCCGATGCTGCGCGCCAGGAACCGCGCCGCCGCGGCCGGCAGCATCATCAGCCCGACCGACATCAGGGTGCCCATCGCCTGGGCCGCGGCGATGACGTTCAGCGTCACCAGCCCGAGGAACGTCAGATGCCACGGCCCGCCGCGCGCGCGCACCGCGGCGCCATGCCCCGGGTCGAAACACTCAAGCACCAGCGGCCGCCAGGCGAAGGACAGCCAAGCCAGGGTGCAGGCCGCCGTCCCCGCCATCAGCCAAAGGGCTGCGTCATCCACCCCGAGCACGCTGCCGAACAACAGCCGCGACAGATCGACCGCGCCGCCAGCGGTCGAGACGATGGCCACACCCAGCGCCAGCGATATCAGGTACAGCCCGGCCAAGGCGGAATCCTCGCGCCCGCCCGTCGCGCGCGACAGAGCCCCCGCCCCCACCACCACCGCAAGCCCGGCCAGCAACCCGCCCAGCGACATGGCGGTGACCGACAGCCCGGCGACCAGGAAGCCGACCGCGACCCCGGGCAGCATGCCATGCGCCAGGACATCGGCGGTCAGCGACATCCGCCGCAGGACCAGGAACACGCCCAGCGGTGGCGCCGACAGGGCAAGTGCGATGCAGCCGACCAGCGCGCGACGCAGGAAGCCGAACTCGGCGAAAGGCCCGACCAGCAGGTCGAAGCTCACGCCCCTAGGCCGCCTGGCGGCAGGCCCCGGCCGTGTCATCCCAGCCCTCGGCCATGGTCCTGGCGGAAAAGCGGTTGGCCGCGGTCAGCACATCGGCGGTCGGGCCCCAGGCGATCGGTTCCCGCGCCATGAGCAGGGTCTGCGGGAAGGCTTCCCGCACCAGGTCGAGGTCATGCAGCACGGCGACAATGGTCCGCCCCTGCCCATGCCAGGCGCTGATCTGGCGCAGCAGCACGGCCGCGGTATTGGCATCGACCGCGTTGAACGGCTCATCCAGCAGGATCACCGGCGCGTCCTGCAACAACAGCCGCGCGAACAACACCCGCTGCAACTGCCCGGACGACAGGCTGCCGATCGGGCGCCGCGCGAAGCCATTGAGCCCGACGGCCGAAAGGGCGGCCTCCGCCCGGTCGAGGTCGGCCGCCCCGATGCCGCGGAACGGCCCGGACGCCGACCACAGCCCGAACGCCACCACATCCCGGCAATTGATCGGAAAGGCCCGGTCCACGGCCGCAGCCTGCGGCAGCAAGGCCACCGCACCATCGATGGCAACCCGCCCATGCGACGGCGCATGCAACCCCGCGATCGCCCGCAGCAGGGTCGATTTGCCGGCGCCATTCGGGCCGACGACCGCGGTCAGCGACCCAGCCTCGAAAGCGCCCGACAGGTGATGCACGGCGGGCCTACGCCCGTGCGCCACCACCAAATCATGCAGCCGGATCATGCCGCCATCGCCCAGGCAACCAGCAGCCCGAGCACCGCGACCAGCCCCACAGCCCAGGACAGGCGGGTGGCGGCGGAGGCGGACAAGGCGAGCGGGTCGGTCATGCGATACAACATAACATTCTACCCGAGGTGGGCAAGCGCCAAGCGCCCCGGTAGTCTCCCGCCCCATGCTGGGCAGCCCCTCCCCCGCCCCCGATCTTCCGCAGCGCCTCGCGCTGCGCCGCCACCAGCGGTTCGCCACCGGCCTGCTGGTCGCCATGGCCGCGCTGATGCTGGGCGCCTATGCCTTGCCACCCGGCTATTGGGCGAGCCTGTTGCAAGCCTCGGCCAAGGCCGGGCTGGTCGGCGGCCTGGCCGACTGGTTCGCCGTCACCGCGCTGTTCCGCCACCCGCTTGGCCTGCCGATCCCGCATACCGCCATCATCCCGATGCAGAAGGCGCGGCTGGGCCAGGGGCTCGGCCGCTTCATCGCCAATCATGTCTTCGTCGAGGCCGAGGTGCGGCGCATCCTGCTGCGCCTCGACCCCGCCGCCATCGTGCAGCGCTTCCTCGCCGACCCGGTGACCGCCCGGCAGAGCGCGCTGGCCTTGGCGGGCATGATGCCGCGTATCCTGGCCAGCGTGGACGATGGCCGCGCCCGGCGGCTGATCGTGCGGCTGCTGCCGCGCATCGTGACCGGCCCCGCCGCCGCGCGGCTGGTGGCGCGGGTGCTGCGCGCCCTGGTCTCCGGCGGCCGTCACCAGGACGTCTTCGGCTTGGCCGTCGGGCAGTTGAAGGCCGTCCTGGCATCGCGGGAAGACGCCCTGCGAGACGCCATCGCCGCCCGCGTCCGCACCGAGGGCGGGGCCCTGGTCGGCTGGCTTGCCGGCGCGACCGTCGCCAGGCGTATCCTGTCGGCGCTGACCGCCGAACTCGACAAGATCGAACCCGACGACAGCGCGTTGCGCGCTTCCTTCGCCGAATGGGTCGGCCTGGAGATCGACCGCCTGGAACACGACCCCGAGCGGGCCGCGGCGATCGGGCGGGTGATGCGCGACGCCCTGGCGCATCCCTCGGTCGCGGCCTGGCTGCTTGAAGTCTGGGACCGCCTGCGGATTGCCCTGGCGACCGATGCGGCGCGCGACGATGGGCGGACGGTGACCCTGCTGACCGGGCTGATGGCCAATGCCGGCCAGTTGCTGGGCGACGACGCCGCCGCGCGCGAAAGGCTGAACCTTGCGATCGAGGCGGTGCTCGTCACCCTGCTGCCCTCCGCGCAGACCCGCCTTGCCGATTTCATCGGCGGCGTGGTCGAGGGCTGGGACACCGCGACCGTGACCGACAAGATCGAATTGCGCGTGGGGCGCGACCTGCAATACGTGCGGGTCAACGGCACGCTGGTCGGCTTCCTGGCCGGTGGCGTGCTGTTTGCCGTGCTGACGGCGATCTTCGGGCACGTCGCCAACTAATAGCCCACCCGGTCGGGCTTTGCGGCCCATAGCCGGAAGCCCTCCGCCGCCTCTGTCGCCAGCAGGCGGCGGATCGGCAGGCGCCGCGTATCGAGCGGGGCCGCGACCTCCTCATAGATCGCCGCATCGTCGAAGCCGATGGCCGCCGCGTCGGCCCGGTCATTGCCGAACACCACCGACCCGACCCGCGCCCACCAGGCGGCCGAAAGGCACATCGGGCAGGGTTCGCAACTGGTATAGAGCACCGCCCCCGACAGGTCGTGCGTACCGAGGGCCGCACAGGCGGCGCGCAGCGCCACGACCTCGGCATGCGCGGTCGGGTCGGCGTCGGGGACGACGCGGTTCTGCCCCTCCCCCAACACCACACCATCCCGGACCACGACCGCGCCGAACGGCCCGCCCCCGGCGGCGACTGCGGCGCAGGACAATGCGATGGCGCGGCGCATGGCGCTGGCCTCGTCGATCATGGGGCGGGGCGTCGTTGGATCACGGTATGTTTTCTCCTGTCCATGAGCCGGAAACCCAGGCTCCACATAGAAAAAGACGCTTTCGGACAAATGCCCCACGCCGTCAAAAGGGTTATAGGCGCAGGCTACCCTGCACGGCAAGGATTATATGCCGCTCTCCCGTATTGCCCGCGCCGCGCTACACTATCCCTATGACCTTGCCCCTCTCCATCCTCGACCAATCCCCGATCGTGGCCGGGCGCGACCCCGGCGCCGCGATCCGCGAAAGCCTGGCCCTCGCGCAGGACGCCGACCGCCTGGGCTATGCGCGCTACTGGCTGGCCGAGCACCACAACTCCGCGGCCCAGGCGGGCACCGCGCCGGAAATCCTGATCGCCGCCATCGCCGCCACCACCGCCCGCATCCGCATCGGCTCGGCCGGGGTCATGCTGCCGCATTACGCCAGCCTGAAGGTTGCCGAACAGTTCCGCGTGCTGGAGGCGCTGGCACCGGGACGTATCGACCTCGGCCTGGGGCGCGCGCCAGGCAGCGACGGGCGCACCGCCTTCGCGCTGAACCCCGACGCCGCCCGGGCGGCGGATAAATTCCCGCAGCAGGTGATGGAATTGCTCGGCTGGACCGGCGATGGGCTGCCCGCGACCCATCCCTTTGCTGCCGTCCGCGCCCAGCCGGAGGTGCCGACCAGGCCGGAGATCTGGATTCTGGGGAGCAGCGACTACGGCGCGCAGGTCGCCGCCCACTTCGGCCTGCCCTACTGCTTTGCCCATTTCATCACCGACGGCCAAGGCGCGGCCGAGGTCTTGGCGCTGTATCGCCAAGCCTTCCGGCCCGGCGTGCTCGACCGCCCGCATGCCGCCGTCGCCGTCGCCGGGCTCTGCGCCGAGACCACGGCCGAAGCCTGGCGGCTGTGGCGCCCGCGCGAGGCCTGGCGGCTGTCGCGCGATCGCGGGATCTACTTGCCGCTGATGAACATGGAGGACGCCGCCGCCTGGGTGCCGACGCCGGAGGAGGAGGCTGCGATGGAACGCCGCCGCCCGCGCGCACTGGTCGGCACGCCGGCCGTGCTGTTCGGACGGCTGGAAGCGCTGGCCGCCGCGATTGGCGCCGACGAGGTGGCGGTGCTGACCCCTTGCCCGGATACGGCGGGGCGGGCGCGGTCAGTGGCCTTGCTCGCCGGGGCGGCGGGGCTGGCCGGGGCGGCGATTGCCCGCGCCGCCTGACCACCGCGTCTGCGTAAGATCAGAAGGCGATCTTGTAGCAGATGCCGCCATAGTTTCGTTCCATTCCTGCGATGCTGGAAAAACTCTTGCCCCAGCTGTAGTAGGTTGCGTCTTTATAGTACACGTAATGCTTCAGGCCGCCACAAATGTGCATGTTGTTTTTCTCGTCGCGATAGAGCCCGATAATCAATTCGTTGTCCGTTACGTTCAGCGGCACCTGCCTGGCGTTATCGAAACCGCACATCCGTTTGAGATAATAGACAACGGCTTCCGGCGGCATGCCGATGCTAAACATGCGGTCATTGAGCAGAGCCATCTGTTGGTTTTTTTCAGCAGTACCGGGTTGTTTTGAATCAACATCCTTTTGGACAGCCGAATTAACATCCTCCGCCGCCAAGTTTATCTTTGTTATATAGTTCGCCAGAGTCCACTTATCGAATCCAGCGAAACTCTGGGTGAAATTTTCGATATTAT
>JBBRWI010000011.1:0-34738 GCA_038249305.1 Acetobacterales bacterium | reverse complement strand
GACCCCGGCGCCACGGCCCGCCAGCCGACGGCGAGCGCCGCGACCGACAGCACCAGCCCGGCGCTGAACACCGGGCCATGCGCGTCGCCAAAGCGCGCGAACAGTGCCGCCAGCCCAAATGCCACGCCGGCCTGGGCGACCGCATAGGCCGCCGTCGCCCGCGGCCACAGCGCCGCCGCCCCGGCCCCCGCCTGGCGCCGGAACGCCGCCAGCGCCACGGCCGATACCCCCACCCCGGAAAACCCCGACAGCACCGCCGTCGCGCCAAGTCCCAAACCGCCGAACGCCGGCAGCAGCGCGAGGCCCAGCGCCACGACCTGCACCGACAACCACAGCCGCACCGCCGCCGCCGCGCCGAACCGGTCCACCGCCCGCCCGCCCAGCACGGTGCCCGCCATCGCCCCGATCCCGAACAGCGCCCAGACCACTGACCCCAGCCCGAGCCCAAAACCATGCCCACGCACCGCGAGGTCGGAGAGGTAGATCATCGGCGCGACCATCCCCGCCCCGGACAGCGCATAGGCGACCACAAGCCGCCCTGCCCGCACCACGGGGGCCACTGGATCGGCGCGCGGCGGCGCGGGTGGCCAGTGGCGCCGCGCCCAGGCCCAGCCCCCCAGCGCCAACAGCCCCAGCCCGCCCCAGCCGGCGCCGACGCCCAACAGCAGCAGCGCCGGCAACAGCAGCGCCACCGCGACGATGCCGCCCCCGACCCCGGCGATGACCACCCCCGATGCCCGCCCGCGATGCGGGGCCGCCACGGCCGCCTGCACCGCCGGCCCGGCCAGGGCCATCAACACACCCCCCGCCGCCCCGGCGGTCGCCCGGCAGCCGACAAACCACCAGAACTCCGCCGGCAGCACACAGCCGAGCAGGGCCACGGCAGCGAGCAGCATCGCCGCATCCAGCGCCGGGCGGAAACCGATGGCCCGGACCAGCCGCGCCGCCCCCAGCGCCCCGGCCAGGTAGCCCGCCAGATTGGCCGCCCCCAGCAGCCCCGCCCCGGCGCCATCGACCCAGCCCGCGCCGACCATGGCCGGAAACAGCGGCACGAAGCCGAACCGCGCGAGGCCGATGCCGGTGCCGACCGCGACCGCCCCCGCCAGCGCCAGGGTCAGCCAGGCGGTGGCGCTGGCCGGCGCGGTCATCGAAAGCCCGGTGTCAGGGCCCGGTATTGCCCGCCGCGCGCAAGGCCCGGCGCAATCTGGCGATCCCCGTGCGCACATGACCGCCGTCGCAGAGCCGCCGGCCTTCCTCGCCCAGGGTCCGGGCCGGTTCGGCATCGCCTTGCGGCGTCATCGCCAGGCGCTGCGCCAGGATGGTGCAATACTCGAGGCTGTCGGTCGTCACGCGCACCGTTTCCGCGCGCGCCCCGCAGGCCATGGCAGCCAGCAGCCCGACGACCATCGACAGCGCCAGGAACGGGGGAGCGCGGCGCATGACCAACACGATACCGGTGCGGTCGCATCGCCGTGGTGGGCGGGGCATGACCATTCCGCAAGGCGCCTGGCCGCCGCATGGTCAGGCAGGCAGGCGCAGGGTGGCCAATAGCCCCGGCGGGTCCTCGCCCGGATGCGCATCGGCGAGCCGCAGGTTGCCGCGATGGAGATTGGCGACGGCGCGGACCAGCGACAGGCCAAGCCCCGACCCGGGCGTGGCACGGGCGCTGTCGGCGCGGAAGAAGCGGGTGCCGGCGCGCGCCCGGTCCTCCGGCAAAAGCCCGGGGCCGCCATCGGCCACGTCGATATAGACCGCGCGCGCACCGCGCTTGGCGGCCAGGCTGATGCGGCCGCCCTCGGGGGTGAACTTCACCGCGTTGTCGAGCAGGTTGGCGACCGCCTGCAGCACGAGGTCGCGGTCGCCGGTGATCACCAGGTGTTCGGCGATGTCGGTGTCCAGCGCCGTACCGATCGCCTCGGCCGATGGCAGATAGAGATCGGCCGCATCCTCCAGCACCGCCGTCAGGTCAAACGGCGCGAAGGCGGCGCGGCGGGCGCCGGCTTCGACCTCGGCGATGCGCAGCACCGCCTGGAAGATGCGGGTGATGCCGTCCAGGTCGGCAATGCCCTGTTCGACCGCCGCCCGCAACGCCGGGGCGTCGGGGGCGGTGTCCAGCGCGTCCTCCAGTTTCGCGCGCAGCCGGGCGATGGGCGTTCGCAGATCATGCGCGATGGCATCCGACACCCCGCGCACGCCGCTCATCAGGGTGGCGATGCGGTCCAGCATCGCGTTCATGGTCTGGCCCAGGCGATCGAATTCATCGTCGCGGCCGGTCAGCGGCACGCGCAGCGCCAGGTCGCCGGCGGCAATGGCGACGGCGGTGTCGGTCGCCGGCGCCAGCCGCTGGGACAGCGCGCGCTGCAGCAACCAGGCGCCGAGGCCCGCGAACAGGGCCGCCGCGGCCGCCGACCAGGTCAGCGCATCGGTCAGCAGGGCCCGCAGCCGCAGCTTTTCCGCCACGTCGCGGCCGACGAACAGCCGCGAGCCATCGGGCAGGTCAAGCCGGAACAGCCGCGCCTCCGAGGGTTGCTCATCCCGCACCAGCGGGGCGCGCGACCAGGGCAGGTCGGTCACCTCGCGGTCGGGCGGTTCTTCCAGGTTGCCGGCGATGCGTTCGCCCGCGGGCGACAGCAGCATATACAGGGTTTCGCCCTCGATATCGGCGGCCAGGCGGGCCTCGATCGCGTCGATCAGGCCGGGGGTGCCGGCATCTCTCCAGCGCTCCCGCATCGCCGTCGCATCGGCGCGGATGGTCGCATCGGTCTGGCGGTCCAACGCGCCCGCCGTCCCCCACCACAATACGGCGGCAAAGGCGAGGCCGGCACCGATGAACAAGGCGGCGAACAGCAGCGCGAAACGGAACCCCGCGCTGCTAACGAGGCGACGCACGGGGCTGGCGCCCGGTGCTGCCGCCAGCAGGCTCAGGGCTCGGCCCTGATCATGTAGCCGGCGTTGCGCACGGTATGGATCAGCGGGCGGTCGAAGCCCTTGTCCAGCTTCTGCCGCAGTCGGGAGACATGCACGTCGATCACATTGGTCTGCGGGTCGAAGTGATAGTCCCAGACCTTTTCCAGCAGCATGGTGCGTGTCACCACCTGGCCTGCATGGCGCATCAGGTGTTCGAGCAGGCGAAATTCGCGTGGCTGGACTTCGACCTTGCGCCCGGCGCGGGTGACGGTGCGGGACAGCAGGTCCAGTTCCAGGTCGGCGACCCGCAGCCGCGTGGCGGGCGCATCGACGGCCGGGCGGCGGCCCAGCGCCTCGACCCGGGCCAGCAGTTCGGCGAAGGCGAAGGGCTTGGTCATGTAGTCGTCGCCGCCGGCCTTCAGCCCGCGCACCCGTTCATCGACCGCAGTCATCGCGGTCAGGAACAGCACCGGCGTCTTGTTGCCCTGGCCGCGCAGGGTTTCGACCAGCCGCACGCCATCGACGCCGCCCGGCAGCATCCGGTCCAGCACCAGCAGGTCGAAGGGTTCGGAGGCCGCCATGAACAGGCCATCCCGCCCGTTCGGCGCGTGTTCGACCGTATGGCCGGCTTCCTGCAGGCCCTTGCGCACGAAGCGGGCGACCTCGACATCATCCTCCACCAGCATGATTCGCATCCCGGGGCACTCCTGTTTGCCAGCCCTTTGTGGCCGGGCGGGGCGCGCGCCGCCACCCCCCATTTTTCGGGCGCGGACTTTCGCCAGCCAGAAGCCGGGCGTAGTCAGGTCGACCAAAGGGAAGGGGGGCCGCATGCTGCCGTCGGATGGGCTGCCACTGGTTGGCTTGAAGGTCGTCGAACTCGGCCATTACATCGCGGGACCCTTCGCGACCCGCCTGCTGGCCGACATGGGGGCCGAGGTCATCAAGGTCGAACCCCCCGAAGGCGACCCCATCCGCGGCTGGGGCGCCACCAAGGACGGCCATCCGGTCTGGTTCAGCGTGCATGGACGCAACAAGATGTCGGTGACGCTCGACCTGAAATCGGCCGAGGGGCGGGCGAAGATCCTCGCCCTCTGCACCCGCGCCGATGCGCTGGTCGAGAATTTTCGCCCCGGCTATCTCGAACGCATCGGGCTTGGCCCGGATGTATTGCACGCGGCCAACCCGCGCCTCGTGATCGCCCGCGTCTCGGGCTACGGCCAGGACGGGCCGTATCGCGACAAGCCCGCCTTTGGCGCCATCGGGGAGGCGATGGGCGGCTTGCGCCACCTGACCGCCAACCCCGGCCAGACCGAACACCCGCCGCCGCGCTGCGGGGTTTCGATCAGCGACGACCTCGCGGGCATGTATGCGGCGATGGCGGTGGTCTCCGCTTGCTGGGGGCGGGACCGCCTGGGGGCACAAGGCCGGGGCCGGATCATCGACCTCGACCTCGTGTCCAGCGTGTTCTCGCTGATGGAGGGCATGCTGCCCGAATACGACCTGTTCGGCCGCGTGCGGCAGCCTGCCGGGGCTGCCATCCCGACCGCGGCACCCACCAACACCTATCTGTGCGGCGACGGGCGCTGGCTCTGCATCGCCGGCAATTCCGACCTGATTTTCGGCCGGCTGATGGCGGCCATCGGGCGGCCCGACCTCGGCCGCGATCCCCGCATGCAAGACAATGCCGGCCGCTGCGCGCAGGTCGGCGAACTCGACGGCGCCATCGCCGATTGGGCCCGCGAGCGGCCGGCCCGGGCGGCCGAGGCGATCCTGGAGGCCGCCGAGGTGCCCTGTTCGCGCCTCTACGACATGAAGGATTGCGCCGAGGACCCGCATTTTCTTGCGCGGCAGACGGTGTTTCGGGTGAACGATCCGCTGCTCGGCCCGGTGCTGCACCCCGCGCCGCCGTTCCGCTTCGATGGCGTGGCCCCGCCCGACATGGTGCGTTGGACGGCGCCGGCCGTGGGTGCGCATAATGATCATGTGTTCAGGACCTTGCTCGGAGCGGGATCATGACCGTCAGCATCAGCGAAGTCGCCCCGCGCGACGGGTTGCAGTCCATCGCCGGCTTCGTGCCGACCGCGACCAAGATCGCGCTGGTCCAGGCGCTGCACGCGGCCGGGTTGCGGCGGATGGAGGTGGGCTCCTTCGTCTCGCCCAGGCACGTCCCGCAGATGGCCGATACCGCCGAGGTACTGGCGGCGGCCCAGGCGTTGCCCGGGCTCGAGTGTTGCGTGCTGGTGCCGAACCGGCGCGGCTTCGACCTCGCGATCCAGCATGGCGCGCAACGCCTGGGCCTGTTCATGAGCGCGACGGAACAGCACAACCTGGCCAATCTGAACATGACGCGGGAAGCGAGTTTCGACGCGCTGACCGCGATCATCCACGACACGCCGCGCGACGTGGCCATCCGCTTCAACCTGTCCTGCGTCTTCCATTGCCCGTTCGAGGGCGTGGTGCCCGAAGAAGCCGTGCAGCTGCTGGTCGAACGCATCGTGGCGATCGATCCGCGTTTGGAAATCGCGCTCTGCGACACCACCGGCAATGCGGCGCCCGACCAGGTCGCGCGGGTGATGCGCGCGGCGATCGCCGTGGGCGGGGCGCGCTTCGCCTATCACGGCCACGACACCTATGGCATGGGCGTCGCCAATGTCGCGGCGGCCTATGATGCCGGGGTGCGGGTGATCGACAGCGCGGCCGGCGGCCTGGGTGGCTGCCCGTTTGCGCCGGGGGCGACGGGCAATGTCGCGACCGAGGATGTGGCCTGGCTGTTTGCCCGCATGGGGGTCGCGACCGGTGTCGATTATCCGGGCCTGCTGGCTGCGGCCGATCTGTGCGCGGCGGTGCCGGGCGGCACGCCGGGCGGGCGGATGCGCGGGGTGCCCGCGGTGCGGCGCGCCGCCTGATCCCATTCGGTCCGCAACCAGGCGGAGCCTTTGCTTTGTTGGAGTCGCGCGGTCGATCCGCCCCGCGACAGGTGCCAGGATGAAACATAGCTATGCGCACCGGCCCCCTGCCCGACGCCACCACCCGCCTGCCCGAATGGGCGGTGCCGCTGCTGATGCTGGCGGCGGCCCTCGGCTTTCGCGCGCTGTCCTTCATCCCGGCAGTCGTGGACACGGATGAGGGGCTGTACATCCTCCAGGCCAGTGCCTGGCTGCGCGGGGGCTGGCCGCTCGATGCCGTATGGGACATGCACCCGGTCGGCGCCCCCGCCGTCTTCGCCATCGGCATGGCGGCGTTCGGGCAGAGCATCGCCGCCGTGCGATTGCTGGGCGCGGTCTGCGTCGCGCTGACCGCCTGGGCGCTGTATGGCCTGGCGCGCAGCGGGGGCATGGCGCGGATGCCGTCCCTGGGCGCGGGCGTGCTCTATGCCGCGCTGACCACCCAGTTCGGCGGCATGGCGACCAATACCGAATTGTTGTTCGCGCCGCTGGTGGTGGCGGCGCTGGCCATCGGCGTGCGCGGCGCGGTCGCGGCGCTGGATTGGGATGAGGCACCGACCTTTCGCTCGCTGGCCGGGATGGGGGCGCTGGTCGGCCTCGCGCTGACCATCAAGCCAGTGGCGGTGCCGGAGGGGTGCCTCGCTTTTGCCCTGCTGGTGCTGGTGCCCTGGTGGCGGGGCGCGCTGGGCTGGGCGCGGGGGCTGGCGATGGCGGCGGTATATGCGCTGGTCTGCGCGGCGCCCACGCTGCTCTTCGCGCTGGCCTATGCGATCCGGGGCGATCTCGGTGACTTCCTGGATGGCTCGTTCGAGGCGCCGATGCGCTACGCCGGCGGGCGCCATGGCTTCGAGGACGCCGCCTGGGCCGTCGGGACCGCGGCGCTGACGGTGCTGTGGCCGATCGTGCTGGGCGTCGTCGCCCTGGCCGGGCGCCCGGCACCCGTGGGGGTCGCGCCGGCCGCCATGCCGGACCGGCGGATGGCCGTCCTCTGCGTGGTGTGGTTCGCGGCGGCGAGCCTCGCGATCATCGGGCCGGGCATGTTCTATATCCACTACTTCCTGCTCTGGCTGCCGTCGCTTTCGCTGCTGGCTGCGCTGGGCGCCTGGGCGCTGGTGGATCGCGTCTGGCCGGCCCGCGCGGCGCTGGGCTTTGCCGTGCTGATCGGCAGCATCGCGGTGAACGCCTGGGCCGCCGACGCCATCCCGCGCCTGCGCGCCGGCATCGGGCTGCACGCGCCCGACCCGGTGCGGGAGGTCGCGCGCGCCGTCGCCGCCGTGATCGTACCCGGCGATCCCGTGCTGATGGCCAACTACCATCCCGTCGTCATCGCCCTGTCCGGGGCGGGGTTGGCGACGCGCTATGCCTTTCCGCCGCATTTCACCGGGCTGTATGGCGGTGTGACCGGCATCGACATCGACGCCGAGGTCGCCCGCGTCCTGGCCGAACGCCCGGCCGCCATCGTGGTCGATCGCGGCTGGTGGCACGCGATCCGCCCCACAGCCCAGGCCATGCTGACCACGGCCCTGGCCGAGGGCTACGTGCTCGCCGCCAGCGTGCCGGAGGAACGCGGTCTGGTGGAGGTCTGGCGGCGGCGTTGAGGCTTCGCTATCGCTGCCGGCCATGACCGATGTCACCTACCTGCTGTCCAAGATCCTGTGGTTTGTGCTGCGGCCGGGCACGCTCGCGCTGCTGCTGGCCTGCGTCGGGCTGGCGGCGATGTGGCGCGGCGGGCGCTGGGGGCGGTGGCCGTTGCTGGCGGGGCTCGGGTTCTTCGTCGCGGTGCTCGCGACCCCCGTCGCGCCCTGGATCGTCGCACCGCTGGAAAACCGCTTCGCCCGCCCCGATCCGGTGCCGGCGCATGTCGATGGCATCATCGTGCTGGGCGGGGCGGTGGACCAGAACCTGACCGAGACGCGCGGCATCCCGGCGTTGAACGGGGCGGCCGAACGGATGACCGAGGGCGCCATCCTGGCCCGCCGCTTCCCCGAAGCCCGGGTGGTGTTCACCGGCGGACAGGGCTCGCTGGTACATGGCTCGCTGACCGAAGCCGATGTGGCGCGCGGCCTCTGGACCGCGCTCGGCGTGCCGCAGGACCGCGTGGTGTATGAGGATGCGGCGCGCAACACCTTCGACAATGCGGTGTTCAGCAAGCGGATCGTGCAGCCGCAGGCGGGGCAGGTCTGGCTGCTGGTCACCTCGGCCAGCCACATGCCGCGATCGGTCGGCGTGTTCCGGGCGGCGGGCTGGCCCGTGGTGCCCTGGCCGGTGAATTTTCGCACCGGCACCAGCATGGCCGCGTTGTACGACGCGCCGTTTCCGGAACGGATCGGGCAGTTCGAGGCCGGGTTGCGCGAATGGGTCGGGCTGGTCGCCTACTGGCTGATGGGGCGCACTGACGCCATTTTCCCAAGGTAAATCGGGCCGGGGTAGGGCGATCTTCCGGATTGCCGCCCGATCTTATAGGCTGTGCGGTAGGCGGTGCATTGTTCGCCCCTCGAACATTTCAACAGGAGCAGACCTTGGGTCGGCGGCTCGGGATCATCGTCAACCCGATCGCCGGCATGGGCGGCCGCGTCGGGCTGAAGGGGACGGACGGGGCCGATATCCTTGGCCGCGCGCGGGCCCTGGGGGCCGAACCCCAGGCGCCAGCGCGCTGCCTGCGCGCCCTGCGGCGCCTGGAATGCGACGCTGACTGCGAGGTCCTGGCCGGGCCGGGGATCATGGGCGCCGATGTCGCCGCCGCCGCCGGGATAGACGCGCGGGTGGTCGGTAGCGGCACCGCCTCGGCCGAGGACACGCGCGATATCGCCACCCGCATGGCCGCGGCCGGCGTCGATCTGATCCTGTTCGCCGGCGGCGACGGCACCGCGCGCGACGTGGTCGCGGCGGTCGGCCTGGGCGTGCCGATCCTGGGCGTGCCGACGGGGGTGAAGATGCAATCCGCCGTCTTCGCCACCAGCCCCGAGGCGGCCGGCGCCATCGCCACGACATTCCTGCGCGACGGCCCGCGCCGCCCCCGGCTGCGCGAGGCCGAGGTGATGGACCTCGACGAAGCCGCCTTTCGCCAGGGCCAGGTCATCGCACGGCTGTTCGGCACGGCGATGGTGCCGCAGGCCGGCCATGGCCTGCAATCGGCCAAGGCGCCCGCCATGGCCGATGATGAGGACGCGCTGGACGCGCTGGCGCGGCGCCTGGCCCGCGAATGGCCGGCCGATCGGTTGCTGGTGCTGGGCTGCGGGACCACCACCCGGCGCTTCAAGCGCGCGATGGGCTTCGATGGCAGCCTGCTGGGCGTCGATGCGGTGCTGGGCGGGCGGCCAGTGGCGCTGGACATGTCGGAACAGGGCCTGCTGCAGCAGATGCAGGCCCATCCGACCGCCGCCATCCTGGTCAGCCCGACCGGCGGCCAGGGTTTCGTGTTCGGTCGCGGCAACCAGCAGATCAGCGCCGAAGCGATCAGGCGGGCCGGCCGCGCGAACATCATGGTGGTGGCCGGCGCGCGCAAGTTGCTGGGCCTGGACCCCTGCGTGCTGCACATCGATACCGGTGAGGCCGCGGTGGATGCGATGCTGGCCGGGCATGTCGCCGTGCATACGGCGCCGGGCCGGCAGATGATGATGAAACTGGTGACCTGACCCTTGGGGAATGATCGATGACCGCTGACAGCGCCCATCCCTGGATGGCCAATTCCACCCAGGCCGCCAAGGCCGCGATGCTGGCCGCGATCGGGGCACCCGATATCGCCTCGTTGTTTGCGCAGATCCCGGCAGCACACCGGCTGGCGGCACCATTGGACCTGCCGCCCGCCATCCCGTCCGAGGTCGCGCTGAAACGGCACATGCTGGGCTTGCTGGCGAAGAACCGCTCGGCCGAGGAAAACCTCTCCTTCCTCGGCGCCGGCATCTGGCAACACCATGTGCCGGCGGTGGTCGATGAGATCGCCGGGCGCAGCGAATTCCTGACCAATGTCTGGGGCACGCCGATGTCCGACCACGGCCGCAACCAGGCCTGGTTCGAATTCTGTTCGCAGCTCGGCGAATTGGTCGGCATGGAATTCGTCGGCCTGCCGGTCTATTCCTGGGGCTGCGCGATCGGCCATGCCGCGCGCATGGCGGCCCGGCTGACGGGCCGGCGCGAAATCCTGGTGCCGGCCCTGATGGACCCGGAGCGACTGGCGGTGCTGCGCCAATATTGCGAACCGGAAGGCTCGGCGGGGCATATCGCGGTGGTGCTGGTGGCGGCCGATCCGGCCAGCGGCCGGCTCGACGTGGGCGATCTGGCGGCCCGGCTGTCCGACCGCACGGCGGCCGTCTATTTCGAGAATCCGGGTTTCCTCGGCGTGATCGAAACGCAAGGGGCGGAGGCTGCGCGCATGGCGCGGGCGGCGGGGGCGGAGACCATCGTGGGGGTCGATCCGATCGCGCTTGGCGTGTTGGCGCCGCCGTCCGACTACGGTGCCGATATCGTCGTCGGCACGATCCAGACGCTTGGCATCCACATGCTCTGCGGCGGCGGCGCGGGCGGGTTCTTGGCGAGCCGGGACGAGGCACGGTATGCGCGCGAATACCCGAGCCTGAACATCTCCGCAGCGCCCACCACGACGCCCGGCGAATGGGGATTTTCGCTGAGCCTGTCGCACCAATCTTCCTATGGCATGCGCGAGGAGGGCAAGGACTGGACCGGCAATTCCGTCTATCTGCATGCCATTGCGGCGGCGACCTACATGACGCTGCTCGGGCCGCGCGGCTTCTTCGATATCGGCGAGATCATCCTGCAACGCACGGCGCATGCGGCCCGTGTGCTGGCTGCCGTGCCGGGGGTGCGGGTGCGGTTTTCGCAAGGCCTGTTCAAGGAAGTGGTGGTGGATTTTTCCGCGACCGGCCGGACGGTCGCGGCGCTCAACCGCGCGCTGCTGGCGCATGGCATTTTCGGCGGCCGCGACCTGTCGGGCGAGTTTCCGCAATTCGGCCAATCGGCCCTGTATGCCGTCACCGAAATCCATGCGGAGGAAGACGTGCAACGCCTGGCCGACGCGCTCAAGGAAATCCTGGCATGACCGGCACCCCGCGCCTCTATCAGCAGGCCCGTTGGCATGAACCGGTGGTGCATACGCTCGGCGCACCCGGCCGGCGCGGCCTGGTCTTTCCCGCCGCCGAGCCGGCGGTGGCGGCGATGGGCGATGCCGCAAGCCTGGTGCCCGCCGCGATGCGCCGCAGCCGCCCACCCAACCTGCCGGAGATGACCGAACACGACACGCTGCGCCACTACCTGCGCCTGTCGCAGCAGGTGCTGGGCATGGTCGGCATCAGCCTGTTCGGCACCTGCACCATGAAATACAATCCGCGCCTGTCCGAAGCCCTGGGGTTGCGGCCGCAGATGGCGGAACTGCACCCGTTGCAGGACCCCTCGACGCTGCAGGGCGTGTTGGAAATCCTCTGGCGCTTCGATCACATCCTGCGCGCGCTGTCGGGCATGGACCGCTTCACCTTCCAGGCCGCGGGCGGGGCGGATGCGGCCTATACCCATGTCTGCGTCACGCGCGGCTGGCTGGCGGCGCGGGGTGAGTTGGGCCAGCGGGATGAGATCGTCACCTCGATCCAGACGCATCCCTGCAACCCCGCGACGGCGGCGGCGGCGGGGTTCAAGGTCATCACCCTGCCGCTGGAGGAAGGCGGCTACCCGTCGCTCGATGCGCTGCGCGCGGCGCTGTCGCCGCGCACCGCGGCGCTGATGATCAACAACCCCGACGACATGGGCATCTACAATCCGCAGATCACCGAATGGGTGCGGCTGGTCAAGGATGCGGGGGGGCTGGCGTTCTACGACCACGCCAACTTCAACGGCGTGATGGGCAAGATACGCGCGCGGGACCTGGGCTTCGACGCCTGCATGTTCATGCTGCACAAGACCTTTGGCGGGCCGAAGGGTGGTGGTGGGCCGGCTGTCGGCGCCTATGGCTGTTCGGCCGCCCTCGAACCCTTCCTGCCGCGCCCCCTGGTCGGTCGCGACGACCACGGGCGCTTCACGCTGGACACCCCGACGGACAGTGTCGGCAAGGTGCGTGAGTTCCTGGGCAATGTGCAGATCGTGATGCGCGCCTATGCCTGGGCGCGCGGCATGGGGGCGGATGGCATCAACCAGGCCTCCGACCTGTCGGTGCTGGCGAACAACTACATGCAGAAAGGCCTGACCGCGATCCGCGGCGTTGCCCTGTCCAACCCCGAGGTCACAGCGCCCCGGATGGAGATGACGCGCTACGGCCTGGGGCCGCTGAAGCAGGACACGGGGCTGGGCGTCGTGGAAATCGGCAATCGCATGACCGATTATGGCGTCGATTCACCCTGGCTGTCGCATGAGCCCTGGCTGGTGCCGGAACCGTTTACGCCCGAGGCTGGGGAGCTCTGGTCGAAGGAAGACATCGACACCTGGGTCGCGGTCGTCGCCAAGGTCTGCGACGAAGCCTATGCCACGCCGGAAATCGTGCGCGACGCGCCGCACAATGCGGCGATCGGCAAGGTCGATGGCGCGGCCTGCGAAGACCCCGCCCGCTGGGCCACCACCTGGCGCGCGTTGCAGCGCAAGCAGGGTGGCGCCACCGCGTGACACTGCTTTGGCAGGGACCGGACGGCGCGCGTGACCTCGTGTTTCAACCCGGGCAAAGCCTGGCTGCCGCGCTGACCGCGGCGGGGATCACCGCGCTGCGCCAGACCCGGCGCGATAGCCCCGGGCGCGGCCTGTTCTGCGGCATGGGCGTCTGCCAGGATTGCCTGGTGGTGGTGGATGGCGAACCGAACCAGCGCGCCTGCATGACCCAGGCGCGGGCGGGCCAGACCGTCGCGTGGCAGCCCTATCCGGCGGCGGCGGCCGAGACCCTGGCCGGTCCTGCCGCGGAGATGCCACCGATCGAGACCTGCGACCTGCTGATCCTGGGCGGTGGCGCCGCCGGCCTGTCGGCCGCCATCGCGGCGCGCCGCTGCGGGCTGGATGTGCTGCTGCTGGACGAACGCGCGGCGGCGGGCGGGCAATACTACAAGCAGCCGGCGCCGGGGCTGGTGGCGACGCCGCTCGACGCCCAGGCGCGCGAAGGGGCGGCGCTGGTCGCGGCGGTCGAGGAATCCGGCGCCCGCATCCTGCGCGGGGCCGAGGCATGGGGTGCTTTTGCCGCCGACCGCATCGCGATCTTCGATGGCCAGCGCACGCGCATGATCGCGCCGGCGGCGCTGATTGTGGCCACCGGCGCACAGGAAGCCGGCCTGCCGCTGCCGGGCTGGACCCTGCCGGGGGTGATGACGGTGGGTGCGGCGCAGACGCTGTGGCGCAGCTATCGCGTCACGCCGGGCCGGCGTGTGCTGGTCGCCGGCAATGGCCCGCTCAACCTGCAGGTGGCCGGCGAATTGGCGGCGGCGGGGTGCACGGTGGTGGCGGTGGCCGAGGCGGCGCGCATGACCGACCCCGGCGCCGCCGTGGGGATGCTGCGCACCGATCCGCTGCTGGCGCTGCGGGGTGTCGGTTTGCTCTGGCGCTTGCGGCGCCACGGCGTGCCGGTGCTGCGCGGCGCGCAACTGGCCGGTGTTGTTCAGCAGGATGGGGCGTTGCGCGCGACGGTGCAGACCGGGCGCGGCCCAAAAACCTTCGACGTCGATGCGGTGCTTATGGGCCATGGCTTCCTGCCGGCCAATGAGGTGCTGCGCGCCCTGGGGGCCGCGCATGACCACGATGCCACGCGCGGCCATCTGGTCACGCGGCGCGATGCGGATGGCATGACCTCGGTCGATGGGGTCTATGCGGTGGGCGACTGCGCGGGGCTGGGCGGCGCGCCGGCGGCGCGGGAGGAAGGGATCATCGCGGCCTTTGCCGCGGCACGCCGGCTTGGGCGCGACGCACCAGCCGATCTGCTGGCGGCGGCGCATGCGCGGCTGGCCGGCCACCGCCGTTTCCAGGCGGCGCTCTGGCGGCTTTTCGCGGCCCCAAGGCCCGGCATCGCCCTGGCCGATGACACCACGCTGATCTGCCGCTGCGAGGAAGTGACCAAGGCCGAGATCGCCGCGGTGCTGGCCGATGGCGCGCCATCGATCGGTGAGGTGAAGCGCCGCACCCGCTGCGGCATGGGGCGCTGCCAGGGGCGGTATTGCGCGCCCGTGCTGGCCGCCTGGCTGGCCGAGGCCCAGGGCCGGCCGCTGGACGACCTTGCGATGTTCGCGCCCCAGGCGCCGATCAAGCCCGTCGCCATCGCCGATATCGTCGCCCGATGATCCCGGCCCAGATCGACATCGCGGTGATCGGCGGCGGCATCGTGGGGATGTGCGCGGCGCTTGACCTCGCACGCGAAGGCCATGGCGTGCTGGTGCTGGACGACGGCCGGCACAGCGGCACCAACGCCAATGCCGGCAGCCTGCATGTGCAGATGCAAAGCCGGTTCCGGCACCTCTATCCCGACCAGGTTCCGGGGCTGGAGGCCTCGCTGCCGCTGTATGTCGCGGCGGCGCGTTTGTGGGCGCAACTGGCCGAGGATCTGGGCACCGATTTCGAACTGCGCGCGACGGGTGGGCTGATGGTGGCCGAGGATGCGGCGGCCCTTGGTTTCCTCGCCGCCAAATGCGCGCGGGAGGCGGCGCTGGGCCTGCGCGTGCACATGCTGGGCCGGGCGGAGTTGGCACGCATCGCGCCCTACCTCGGCCCCGCGGTGATCGGGGCGGAGCTCTGCGAGGACGAGGGCAAGCTGAACCCCTTGCTGGCGAACCAGGCGGTGCGGCATGCGGCGCTGGCGCGGGGTGTGCTGCATGTGACGGAAACGCCGGTGACGGGGCTGGCGCCATCCGGCACGGGATGGCGGCTGGCAACGCCGCGCGGCACCGTGCGGGCGGGGTGCGTGCTGCTGGCCGCCGGCGCCGGCACCGGGGCGCTGGCGGCGATGGTCGGCTTGCGCGTGCCGACGGTTGCCGAACCGCTGCATATGAACGTCACGGAGGCGACGGCCCCGCTGATCGGCCATCTGGTGCAGCACGCCGAACGCATGATCACGATGAAGCAGTTGGCCGCCGGCCAGGTGGTGATCGGCGGCGGCTGGCCGGCGCGGCTGGCGCCGGGCTCCGGGCAGCCGCAGGTCGAAGCGTCGAGCCTGTTCGGCAACCTGGGCCTGGCCCAGCATCTGGTGCCGCGGGTGGGCCGGCTGCGGTTGATCCGCAGTTGGGCGGGGGTGAACACCACGGCCGATGGCCAGTGCATCCTGGGGCCGGCGCCGGGGCGGACAGGCCTGTTCTTCGCGGTGCCGGGCGACGCCGGCTACACGCTGGGGCCGCTGGTCGGGCGGATGGCGGCGGCGGTGATGATGGGGCAGGCGCCGGGTTTCGACATCTCGCGGTTTGGGGTGGCGCGGTTTGCCCAGGCTCAATCCAGCGCCGCCTGAATCCGCGCCGCCGCATCCAGCATGTCCGGCAGGAATCGGAGCCGCAGGTCATCCACCGGCACGCGGCTGCTGGGGCCGCAGACATTGATCGCGCCCAACGTCACGCCATCGCGCCCGCGCAGCGGCACGGACAGCGACCGCAGCCCCAGTTCCAATTCCTCATCCACCACGGACCAACCCTGGTCGCGCGCCTGCCGCACCTTGGCGCGCAGTTCGGGCTTGGCGGTGATGGTGCGTGGCGTGCGGGCGACGGGCTTGCTGTCGTCCAGCACCCGGTCGGCGGCATCGGGTGACAGCCCGGCCAGCAGCACCCGACCGACCGAGGTGCAATAGGCCGGCGTCCGGCTGCCGACGCGCAGATCGACATTCACCAGATGCCGCGATGAGGGGATATGCAGGACGTAGAGGACGTCGGCCCCTTCCAGCACCGCGCCGTAGCAGGATTCGCCCAGTTTTTCCGACACCTTCGCCAGGATCGGGCGCGCGACATCCCAGATGCTGGCGGCGGCCAGGATGGACTGGCCGAGTTCCAGCAGTTTCGGCGTCAGGGCAAAACGCTTGCCGTCGGTGGTGGCGTAGCCTGCCTGCACCAGCGTCAACAGGAAACGCCTGGCGCTGGCGCGCGACAGCCCGGTCACCTCGGCCACCTCGCTCAGCGTCATGCGGGGGCGGTTGCGGTCGAAGGCCTTCAGCACCTCGAACAGGCGCAGCACCGAATGCACGATCTCCCGATCGGTGTCGCGCGGTTCGGCGGGGATGGCGACGACCAAGTCCATGCGTGTCCTGGGGTGCAAAGTTCGTCCTGCGAACAAAAATGCAGAAAATCACCCGCCTGGCGAATGGAGACTTGTCCACCAGAGGGTCCTGTTGTTCACTGAGCGGACTGTGTTCGCACAGCAGCGTTGCCGCTGGCAACGCCATTGGGGGAGAGCAGCGCATGACCGACCAAAGCCGCAACCAGATGACACGCCGTACCCTGGCTGGCCTGGCCGTCGGTGCCGCGGTGGCGACACCGGTTTTCGCCCAGGCCCAGGCCCCGGTGACATTGCGCTGGTGGTCGCCGCAGACCGCGCCGGCGCAGCGCGAGGCCTATACCTTTCAGATACGCAGCTTCGAAGAAGCCAACCCCGGCGTGCGCGTGGTCTTCGAGGCGACAAGCGACGAGGGCTATCCGGCGCAGATGGCGGCCGCCTTCGCCTCCGGCCAGGTGCCATCGGTGGTGACGCACCTGCCGTCCTTCGCGGTCGCGACCTATTGGGCGAACAACCTGCTGGAACCCTTCAACGATGTGATCCAGGCGATCGGGCCGGACAACTTCTACCCTGGCGCCAACCGGGTCTATGAGATCACGCCGGGGCAATATGCCGGCACCGGCATCGGCAATTCGGCGGCCAACATGATGTGGCTGCGCCGCGACCTGATGGAGCGTGCGAGCATCGCCGCCGTGCCGCGCACCTGGGACCAGTTGCGCGATGCCTGCCGCCGCATGCAGGGCGGCGGCGTGTTCGGCGCGCCACTGCCGTTTGCACGCAATTCGATGACCAGCCTGATCTTCATCTGCTTCGTGCATGGCGCCGGCGGCCAGATCTTTACGCCCGACCTGCAGATCGCGGTGGATACCGACCCGTTCCGCAACGCGCTGGAATTCTACAAATCCATGCGGGAATTCTGCCCGCCGGGGGCGACCGGCTATTCCTGGGGCGACAGCCTGACCGCCTTTGTCGCCGGCGCCACGGCGACCGGCATCTACACCGGCCGCGTGCTGGCGAATGTGGCGGCGCAAAATCCGCGCATCGCGCCCTTCGTCACCTGCCACAACTACCCGACGGTGTCGGCGCAGGTGCCGCACTGGACCTTCAATGACTTCCCCTCGGTGATGATCCCGAAGGTCGCGCCCAACATCGCGATGGCCAAGCGGTTCGCCGCCCATCTGTTCCGCCCCGATGGCTATATCCGCCAGTTGCACGCGGCCCCGGGGCATGTGCTGCCGGTGCTGAAGACCATCTCCGCCATGCCGGAATACCAGGCGAACCCGCTGATCGAGGCCAATCGCGCGGCGGTCGATCTGATGAGCGAGAGTGCCGCGGCCGGCCACAACCTGGGCTGGGAAAGCACCGCGCATCGGCCGAACACCAAGGCCGGCCAGATCATCGCAAGCCATGTGCTGGCCGAGGCGGTGCAGCGCTTCGTCATCAACAATGAACCGATCGGGCAGGTGGTCGCGACCACCGCGCAGCGGCTTGAGCAGTTGATGCGCGCCTGAGGCGTGGCCGCGACCAACCCGCTTGACCGGCGGGATGCGGCGCTGGGCGTGATGCTGATCGCGCCGACGGTGCTGATCTTCTGCGCGGTGATCGTCTATCCACTGGTCTCGGCGCTGTACCTCAGCCTGTTCCGCATCTTCACGCCGACCTTGCAGGGCAGTTTCGTCGGGCTGGGCAATTATGCCGAGCTTGCGGCCTCGCCGGAATTCTGGCGATCGCTGCTGAACACCGCGGTCTGGACGGTGCTGACCCTGGCCTTGCAGATCATCTTCGGCATCGCCGCGGCGCTGATGCTGAACCAGGCCATGGTGATGCGCAGCCTGGCGCGCAGCCTGATCCTTTTTCCCTATTTCGTGTCCACCGTGGTGGCGGTGCTGGTCTGGCGCTGGCTGTTCAATGACCTGTATGGAATCCTCAACCACCTGGCGATGTGGACGGGGCTGCTGTCGATGCCGCTGGATTGGCTGGGTAGCATGCCGAATGCGATGATCAGCATCGTGCTGGTCGGCGCGTGGAAGTATTTCCCCTTTGTCGTCATCGCCATCCTGGCGCGGCTGCAGACCATTCCCGAACCGCTGTACGAAGCAGCCCGGATCGACGGCGCCGGCGCCTGGAGCCGCTTCACCGACGTGACCCTGCCGCAGTTGAAGGATGTCCTGCTGGTGGTGATCCTGCTGCGCGCCATCTGGGATTTCAAGGAATTCGACCTGATCTACCTGTTGACCGGCGGTGGCCCCGTGATCGCCACGCAGACCCTGCCGCTCATGGTCTACAAGGAAGCCTTCGGCCTGAACGAGATGGGCCGTGCGAGCGCCGTCGCGGTCGCCATGATGCTGGTCATGCTGTCCTTCATGCTGCTGTACCTGCGCGTTTCGCGGGATGGAGAGCGCAAGTGAAGCGCGGCATCCTGGGGCACATCGTCTTCAACATCCTGGCCTGGAGCGTCGTGCTCGTCACCGCCTTTCCGCTGATCTGGATGGTCATCACCTCGGTCAAGCCGCAGTTCGAACTCTTCCGCATCCCGCCGACCTTCTGGCCGGAAACCGTGACCTTCGAGCACTACATCCGCCTGCTGACCGAAACGCCCTTCCTGCTGTACATGCGGAATTCGCTGATCCTTTCGACGGCGACGACGGTGCTGGTGGTGGCTGTGGCGACGCTGGGCGCGCATAGCCTGGTGCGCTTCCGGTATCGCGGGCGCGAGGCACTGGCGCGGCTCGTGCTGTTCACCTACCTGCTGCCCTCCGTCGTGCTGTTGCTGCCGCTGTATCTGATGATGGTCTGGCTCGGGGTCGCCAACTCGCTGCTGAGCCTGGTCATCGCCTACACGACCTTTGCCCTGCCCTATGCCTTGTGGCTGCTGCGCAGCTTCATGCAGGGCATCCCCGACGATCTGGAGGCCGCGGCCCTGGTCGATGGCGCGACCCGGATGGAGGCCTTCTTCGACGTCATCCTGCCGCAGGCGCTGCCCGGCATCATCTCGACCTGCCTGTTCACCTTCATCCTGTCCTGGAACGAATATCTCTACGCGCTGGTGCTGGTGAACACCGACAGCGCGCGGCCGCTCACGACCGGGGTGATGTCCATGCTGGTCAGCGCCTTCAACATCGAATGGTCCCTGCTGATGGCCGCGTCCGTCATGATGAGCCTGCCGCTCATCGTCATCTTCGCCTTCCTGCAAAGCTACCTCACGCGCGGCTTCGGTGCCGGGGGCGTGAAGGGGTGACCGACACGCGATCAGAGGTCCGCTTCGACGGTGTGCAGAAGGCTTTTGGCGAAGCCTTCGCCGTACGCGACCTGAACCTCGTCATCGCGGGCGGGGAATTCGTCAGCCTGCTGGGGCCGTCCGGCTGCGGCAAGACCACCACCTTGCGGATGCTGGCGGGGCTGGAGTTTCCGACCGATGGCCATATCTCCATCGGCGGGCGCGTGGTGAATGGCGTCGCCCCCGGTGCGCGCGACATCGCCATGGTGTTCCAGTCCTACGCGCTTTACCCGCATATGACGGTGGCGGAGAACATCGCCTATCCGCTGAAGAAACGCGGCGTGGCCCGCGCCGAACGCGCCATCCGCGTGGCGCAGGTGGCCGAGACGCTGCAACTGGGCGCGCTGCTGGCCCGCAAGCCGCGCCAACTTTCCGGTGGGCAGCAGCAACGTGTGGCGCTCGGCCGGGCGCTGGTGCGCGACCCGCGCGTGTTCCTGCTGGATGAACCGCTGTCGAACCTCGATGCCAAGCTGCGCAGCCACATGCGTGCCGAGCTGGTGGAACTGCACCGCAGGCTCGGCCGCACCTTCGTCTATGTCACGCACGACCAGCTGGAGGCGATGACGATGTCCGACCGCATCGCCGTCATGCACGAGGGCGTGCTGCAACAGTTCGGCACGCCCGCCGACGTCTATGAACGCCCGGCCAACCTGTTCGTCGCGGGCTTCATCGGATCGCCGGGCATGTCGCTGCTGCGGGGTGAGGCGCGGGACGGCCTGTTCCACCATCCGGGCGTTACGCTGAAGATCGACGCCGCGGGCGCCATGGTGCTCGGCATCCGGCCCGAGGATGTGATCCTTGGGCAAGGCCCCTTCTCCGCCCGCATTCGCCTCGTGGAACCGACCGGCCACGAGCAGATCGTGGCGCTGGAATTGCCGGGCGGCGACCCCCTGACCGCGCGTGCGCCGCCCGACATGGCCTTGCGCGCCGGGGAAAACCTGGCCTGGGGCCTGCGCGCCCCACGCCTGCACATGTTCGACGCGGCGGCCGGCCATCGCCTGGCCGTCACACTTGCCGAAGCCTGACAGGAGAATCGCCATGGATCGCAACAGCGTGGATTGGGCCGGGCCGATGCCCGCCGTCACCACACCCTTCACGGCCGCCGGCGCCGTCGATCTGGCAGGCTTGGCCGCCAATATCGCGCGGCTGCTCGATGATGGTGCGACAGGGGTCGTCGCCTGCGGCTGCACCGGCGAATTCTGGTCGCTGTCCGCCGAGGAGCGTCGCGCGCTTTACGTCAGCACGGTTGCGGCAACACGCGGGCGCGGCACCGCCATCGTCGGCATCGGTTGTGTCGGGGCCGCGGAAACCCTGGCCTTCGCGCAGATGGCGGCCGACGCGGGCGCGGATGGCGTCCTGGTGCTGCCGCCGTACTTCGTGAAGCTGACCGATGACGAGATTTTCGCGCATTTCGCCACCGTCTCTGCCGGCTCGCCCCTGCCGATCATGGCCTACAACATCCCGGGCAATGCGGTGAACGCGATTTCGCCGGCGCTGGCCAAGCGCCTGGCGGGGCTGGATAAGGTCGTCGCCATCAAGGAAAGCAGCGGCGACTGGAATAATTTCTACGCGACCCTGCTCGCGGTGAAGGATGATTTGCGGGTGTTCTGCGGCCCCTCATCGGTGTTCGGCGTACCAGCGGTGACCCTCGGCGCCGATGGTACGGTCGATTGCTTCCCGAATGTATGGAAGGGCTGCATCGACCTGTTCCATGCGGCGAAGGCCGGCCGCATGGCCGAGGCCGAAGCCTTGCAGGCAACCTGCCGCCGGCTGACCGACCTCTTTGTGTCCGATGGCCGCACGCTGTATCCCGCGACCAAGGCCGCGATGGATCACCTGGGTTTCCCGGGTGGCGGCGTGCCGCGCGCACCGCTGCTGCCCTGCGTCGGTACACCGCTGGAGGGGCTGAAACGCGGCCTCGCGGCCCTGGGCCTGGGGCATTAGGCGATGGACCTGCGGATACGCGGCCGGCAGGCCATTGTCTGCGCGGCCAGCAAGGGCTTGGGCCGCGCCTGTGCGGAGGCACTCGGGCGCGAAGGCTGCGACCTGACCCTGATCGCACGCACGCCCGCCCCGCTGGAAGAAGCCGCCGCCGAACTGCGCGCCGCCCATGGCGTGCGCGTCGCGACCGTCGCGGGCGATGTGAACACCGCTGCCGGGCGCGATGCGCTGCTGGCCGCCTGCCCCGCGCCCGACATCCTGGTGACCAGCCCCGGCACGCGCCAGGTTCCGGGTGATTTCCGCACCTGGGATGAAGCCGAATGGCGCCGCTGGTGGGATGAGCATTTCTTTTCCGCCATCGACCTGATCCGCCGCACCGCGCCCGGCATGTGCGACCGCAAGTTCGGCCGCATCGTCAACATCAGTGTGTCCTTCATCAAATTCCCGCAGGTCGGCTTTGCCCATAGCCATTCCGCCCGCGCGGGCCTGGCCGCGGCCATCGCCTCCATCGGGCGCGAACTGATCGGGCACAACGTCACGGTCAACAGCGTCTGCCCCGGGCTTTTCGACACCGACGCCCTGCGCACCAACCTGCACGGCCACGCCAAGCGCGGCGGCGTGACCTATGAGGCGATTGTCGAGGACCGCCTGAAGTCCTGCCCCGCCGGCCGCTTCGCCGATCCGATCGAATGCGGTGATCTCGTCGCCTATCTGTGCAGCGCGCAGGCGGGCTTCATGACGGCGCAGAACATCGTGAACGATGGCGGCGTCTACCAGGGGCTGTTCTGACCATGCTGGACCCCACCGGCCGTGTCGTCGCCCTGTCCGGGGCGTCACGCGGGCTGGGGGCCGCCATCGCGCGCCGGCTCCATGCCGATGGCTATGCGCTGGCGCTGGGCGTGCGCGACCCCAAGACGGCGGCGGCGCGCCTCGGGCTGGTCGGCGGTGCGGCCGTCACTTTCCATCGCTTCGATGCGACCATCCCGGCCGATGCCGCCGCCTGGATCGATGCCACCATCGCGGCCCATGGCCGGCTGGACGGGTTGGTGAACAATGCCGGCATCCTGCAACGCGTCACCTTCGATGACCCGGATGAGGCGGCGCTGGATGCGATGTGGGAGGTCAACGTCAAGGCGCCTTTCCGCACCATCCGCGCGGCGCTGCCGCATCTGCGCGCGGCGGGCCATGGGCGCGTCGTGAACATCGCCTCCACCGACGGCAAGCGCATTCGCGATGTCAGCGTCTCGATCGGCTATGCGATGTCCAAGCACGCGCTGGTGGCGCTGACCCATGCCGCGCGTTTCGCGGGGCATGAGGCCGGGGTGCGCGCCACCGCCCTGTGCCCCGGCGCCATCGACACCGAACTGCTGGCCGGCATCCCCGGCGTCACGCCCGGCCCCGGGCGCCTGCAACCCGATACGGTCGCCGAGATCGTCAGCCTGCTGCTGCGGCTGCCGGACCAGGCGCATGTCGCCGAGATGATCGTCAACACCCGGCTCGAATCCACGCTCTGAGGAGATACCGACATGTCCGAGTTTCGCGTCGCAGCCTCGACCTTTCCGTTTCTGTATTCGCACACGGGCCTCGGCGCATTGCAGCACCTGGCGTCCCAGGGCTACCACAATTTCGAAATGATGATCTTCCCGCCGCATCTCTGGCCGGCGGAAATGACGCCCGCCGACAAGCGCGCCTTGCGCGGCTGGCTGGATGCGGAGGGGGCGGCGATCACCTCCTTCTGCTACCCGCTGCTCGACAACAACCCCAACAGCACCTGCCCGATCATGCGGCGCTACACGCTGGATCGCTACAAGGACGCGATCGACCTTGCCGCCCTGGTCGGCTGCCCGTTGGTCTGCGCGATCCCGGGGCCGGTGAATTCGCTGATCAATCCGCCGGTGCCCTGGATGCGCGACTGGTTCATTCGCGGCATGCAGGAGCTGGTGGCGCATGCCAAGGGCTCGGGCACCGAGGTGATCCTGGAGAACGTGCCCTTCACCTTCCTGCCCACGGCGCACGACATGCTGGATGTCGCGAATGACATCGACGCCTCGGTCGGCATCAACTTCGATGTCTGCAACAGCGCCTATATCAAGGAGGATGTGGTGGCGGCGATCCGCATGCTGGGGTCGCGCATCAGGAACGTCCATATATCCGACACCGGCTTCGAGGCTTTCAAGCACGACCGCCTGGGCACCGGCATCGTCGAGCCGGGCCCGGCGGGCGCGGCCTTGCGGGAGATCGGCTACCAGGGGCTGACGGTGCTGGAAATCATCACCGACGCGGCGCAGCCCGGCACCGACCCGGATGGGGATCTCGCGGCCAGCCACGACATCCTGGCCGCACATGGATGGGAGCGACGGCCGGGCTAGAGCAATATCGGATCAGATGGAATCATCTGATCCGATTTCTTGCTCTAAAGATCCAGCACCCGGCGGGGCGAGGCTTTGCCGGTGATCACTTCCCACACCCCCAGCATATTGCCGCGGAACCGCCCGAACCGGTCCACATGCGGTTCCGGCGCCACCGACCGGATCAGGTTGATCAGGCAGTGCCGCCCGGCGCTGGGCAGCGCATGGCTCCAGGGGAAGCTGCCTTTCCGGGCCAGGTAGATCGGATTGACCACCTGGCTGTAGCCCAGGCGCTGCCCCGGGCCACGGCCGAGTTTCACGCCAAGGTGCACCCCCCGCGCCCCGGCCAGCCGCAGGATATTGCCGTGTTCGCCCAGGCGGCGGGTCACGTCGATGTCCTCGTACCAGGCGTAGAGCGGCAGCGCCTCGTCCACCCGGATGGCGTGCGCGCGCACCGTCGCCATGCGAAAGGCCATGTTGCAGCCATAGCCGTTGAAATGCGGCGCGGTTTCGTCCAGCGGCCCGGCGTAACTGTCGGCCTCCAGCAGCGCGCGACCCTCCGGCACCGTCAGCCCCGGCCCCTTGGCGCCATCGGCGATCACGGTGCCGGTGGTGACGACGCAATCGGGGCGGTCGAGCAGCACCGCCTCGACCGCCGCCAGGTAGGCGGGGGCGGCCAGGAAATCATCGTCGAGGAACAGCACCGCATCGCAGTCATCGGCCGCGTCCAGGATCGCGTTGCGCTGGCGTGGCAGGCCGGGCGTGGTGCGCAGCCAGGTGATGTCCGGGCGGCGTTTCGGCAGGTCGTTCACGTCGTCGCCGGTGGCGTGGCAGACGATGATGCGCTCGGGCGGGCGGGTCTGCCGGGCGATCTCGGCCAGGGTTTCGGCCAGGATGGCGGGGCGCCCGCGGGTGGCGATGCCGATGGCGATACGCATCACAGGGGTACCAGCGGCGCGCGATCGACGGGGGCGAAAAGCCCGGCCAGCCGGCCCTGCAAGGTGCGTGCGTAGTAGCGGCATTGCAGCCCGCGCAGCCGCAGCGCGCTCAACACCAGCCCGCCCAGCGGCCGGATGATGAAGGCCAGCCACACGCTGACCGGCGCATGCCGTCGCAGCGCCAGCCCGAACCCCGCGCCGTAGTCGCGCGCCCGGTCGGCCGCCACCCGGGTCAGCCGCTTGTCGGGGTGGACGATCCGCAGCGCTGGATCATAGACCGCGCGGTGGCGGCCATGCAGCGCCCGCGCGACCAGGTCGTTGCCCTCGGCCGAGCCGAAGGCCGTGCCCGGCCCCATGCGGTCATCGAAGCCGCCGAGCGCCAGCGCCAGGTCGCGCCGCAGGAAAAGGTTGAACTCGATCACGCTGGTCCAGACGTTCGCCATGGTGATGACCCCGCCATCCTGGCGCCACCGGCCGGAGCCGAGGCCACCCTCCGGCGAGGCCGAGGGACCGGTCAGGATACGCAAGGCCGGGTCCATCGCAAATGCCTTTGCCACCCGGTCCAGCACCCCCGGCGGATACAGGCAGTCGTCGTCGGGGAAGGTCACGATTGCACCCTTTGCCGCCCGCAGCCCGAGGTTGCGCGCATGGCAGGCATTGGCGACCGAGGAGCGCAGCCAAGCCAGCGGGAAATCATCGGCGTGGCGGGCCATGATGCCGGCCAGGCGGTCGTCGCCGTTCTGGTCCACCACGATCACCTCCAGGTCGGGGCGGCGCTGCGCGCGCAGGCTGTCGAACAGCAGCGACAGGTCATCGGTGCGACCGCGCGTGGCGACGATCAGCGAGAACATCATGCGAGCTTTGCCGCCACCAGCGCGCGCATCGCGGTGTGGAAGGCACCATGGCTGAAGCGCTGCGCATTGGCGCGGCAGTCGTCGGCCGAGATCGACCGCGTATCGAATTCCGCCAAGGCGGCGATGAGGCTGTCGGCCGTCTGTTCGGCGAACAACAGCCCGGTGGGCGCCGGGTGCGGCGGCGGCACCACGATGTCCCGCGCGCCACCCCGGCCAAAGGCGATCATCGGCGTGCCGCAGGCCTGCGCCTCGACCATGCCGATGCCGAAATCCTCCTCGGCGGCATGCAGGCAGGCGCGGGCGCCCTGGGTCAGGTGCACCAGCTCGTCCTGGCCGACACGGCCGCGGAAGGCGATGTTCGCAGCACCCCGCGCGGCGGCGCGTACCGCCGGCATGTTTGGCCCGTCGCCGACGATCACGAGGCGCCGTTCGGGCATCCGGGCAAAGGCCTCGGCGACGATCTCGATCCGCTTGTAGGGCACCATGCGCGAGGCCACGAGGAAGTGATCCTCCTTGTCGCGGCGCAAGGTGAAGCGTTCGATATCGACCGGCGGATGGACCACCACGGCCTCCCGCCGCCACACCTTGCGGATGCGTTCGGCGATATAGCCGGAATTGGCGACCAGCACATCGACCCCCGCCGCCGAACCGCGGTCCCAGGCGCGCAGACGGTGCAACAGCCAGCGCGTATAGGCGCCCTTCAGCCCCGTCTCCAGCCCCGCCTCGCGCAGGTATTGCGCCTGCAGATCCCAGGCGTAGCGCATCGGCGAATGGATGTAGCTGACGTGCAACTGCCCGGGCCCGGTCAGCACGCCCTTGGCGACGGCGTGGTTGGAGGAGAGGACGAGGTCATACCCCGTCATGTCCAACTGTTCGATCGCCAGCGGCATCAGCCCCAGATACCAGCGGAAGCGCTTTCTGGCGAAGGGCAGCCGCTGGATGAAGGTGGTCTTCGGGATGCGGCCGCCGAGGAAAGCCCTTTCGTCATCGGGCAGGAAGTCGCACACGACGAACAGGTCGGCATCGGGCCAGCAGTGCAGCAACTGCTCCAGCACCCGCTCCGACCCCGCATAGGTATCGAGCCATTCATGGACGATGGCGGTCTTCATGCAGGCGCTTCCGGCAACAGGCCGAGCAGCGTTTCCGCCGCCCGCCCCCAGGTAAAGTCCTTTGCCCGCGCGAGGCCGGCAGCGCGCAAGCGGGCGGCGAGGCCCGCATCGTCGATCAGGCGGCGGAGTGTCCCGGTCAGGGTCGCGTCATCGAACCACAGCGCCGCGTCGCCGCAGACCTCCGGCACCGCGCCGGAGGCCGCGGCGATGACCGGGCAGCCGCAGGTCATCGCCTCCAGCGGCGGCAGGCCAAAGCCCTCGTAGCGGGAGGGGAACACGAGGCACAGCGCGTGCTCGTACAGCGCCCGCAGTTCGGCATCGCTGACGCGGCCGAGCGCCACGGCACCAGGCCCGCCGCCGGCCGGGCGGAATACCGCCGGATCGGCGGCGCCCGCCGCTGCCAGATGCATGCCGCGTTCGCCCAGCAGCCCCGCGGCCCCGCGCAGCGCATCGAGGTTCTTGTGCGCGGCGCGGCTGCCGACCGCCAGCGCGTAGCGCCCCGGCTGCAATCCGTGCCGGTCCAGCACGGCAACATCGGCGGGCATGCGCAGGATATGCTCGCCGCCTTCGGGCATCACGCCGATGCGGGCTTCGTCGAGGCCCAGGTGATGCGCGATGCGCCGCCGCGAGAACGCCGATACCGTGACGATGCGCGCCCCGCGCCACGCCAGCGCGCGATGCAGCAGCCGGTACCAGAGCCGGAACGGCTGCGAATAGGACTCGGGCGTGTCGAACACCCCGGCGTCATGGATCACCACGACCTGCCGCCGCCCGACGCGCAGCGGCGCGGTGTTCCCAAGGTTGATCAGCACATCGCCGCCGAGCGCCCGGGGCAGGTCCCATTGCTCCCAGGCCTGGCCCCTGCGCGTGCCGACCGCGATGCCGCCCGCCACCCCGGGCGGTGTCAGCACGCGGAGGGGCCGCCGCAGGGCCAGCGCCGCCGTGACCTCGCCGGCGAAGCGCTGCACGCCGGTCAGCCCCTGGCCCAGGAAGCGGCCGTTCACCGCAAGCCCGGTCATGCCGCCCCGCGCCGCAGCAAGCCCCGTGGGTCGCGGATCGCGCGCAACACGGCGGATCGTTCCTGGGCCGACAGGGCCCGGAGCGCGCCGGCGGCAAACCCCCCCAGCGCCAGCACGGCGAACAGCAGCGCCAGGGTCGTCGTCGGCATCACCGCGGCACAGGCCAAGCCAAGCCCCCCGAGGGCCAGCGAAGGGGCCACCTGGCGCACCGCCGGTGCGGCCGCCGGATACAGCCGCCCCGCCAGCCACAGCCGCCCGGCGCAATCCACGGCGGCGCGCAGCGACCAGACCATGGCCGCGCCCTCGATCCCGAAGCGCATCAGCGCCAGCGCCGACAAGGGCAGGAACACCACGACCTGCGCCAGGGCGAACTTGGCCGTCACATCGGGGCGGCCAATGGCATCGATCAGGCTGCCGGGCGCGAAGGCGACGCAGGAGAACAGGATGCCGACCCCCAAAATCCGCATCACCCCGGCCCCCCCATCGGCAAACGCCGACCCCAGCCAGAGTTGCAGGATGGGATAGGCAAAGGCGACCAGCCCCAGGCAGGCCGGCAGCACGATCGCCCCGATCAGCAACACACCCCGGCGCAGCAGGGTCACCGTTTCGGCCGGCAGGCTGCGGAAACTCGATGCCAGGGCCGGCAGCAGCGCCTGCGCCACCGCCACCGGCAGGATCCAGAACCGCAGCACGAGGTCGAGCGGCGTCGCGTAGAAGGCCACCGCCGCCAGGGTCAGCAGCGCCCCGATCAGGAAGCGGTCGGTGTAGAGCAGCAGTTGCGTCAGCACCCCCGACACCGTCATCCAGCCGCCGATCCGCATCAGCGGCAGCACCGGGGCCAGGCGCGGGCGTCGCCACAGCCCCGGCACCAGCGGCCGGATCAACCAGGCATAGGACAGGGTATTGGCCAGCCGGCAGGCGACCAGCGTCAGCATCACCCCGACCAGCGAATCCCAGACCAGCAGCGACAGCACCGGCCCCAGGTAATAGAAGACCCCGACCGGGATCGTGACCAGGTTGGCGGCCCGGAACTGCTGGTGCGCCGCCAGCACGCCCCAGAGCGCGGCGTTGACCACGACCAGGGGGGCTGCGACCACCAGCACGCGGATCGCGGCGATGGCCTCGGCCTGCAAGGCGTCGGGCACGTTCAGGATGCGGCCGACCAGGGTGGGCACGCCGAACCAGACGATCAGGCAGGCGGTGCCGCTCAGCCCTGCCAGCACGACGATGGCGCCGGCGACCAACTCTGCCTCGCCTTCGCGCTGGCCGAGGCCGATGCGTTCCGACAGCGCCCGGGTCAGTGCCTGGCCGACGCCGAGGTCAAGGATGGAAAACACGCCGACCAGCGCCAGCGCCAGGGTGAACAACCCCCAGCGGTCGATGCCCATCTGGTGGATCAGCACCGGTGTCAGCACCAGGGCCAGGACCAGCGGCAGCCCGCGGCCGAGGGCGTTCCAGAACACGCCGGACACCATGCGGCGTCCACCGGCCCGATCCGCAGCATCATGGGTCATGGATTTTTGCGCCGCATCGACGCTGCCTACCTCAGGCAGCGCGACGGGTCATCAGGATCAGTAGGCGCCGCGGCGGAACAGGATGACCGCCGGGGTCATCAGCAGCAGGCGAATGTCCTGCACCAGCGACGGCTGCGTCACATAGGCCACATCCATCGCCACGCGCCGGGCGTAGGAGACGTCGTTGCGGCCGCTGACCTGCCACAGCCCGGTGATGCCGGGGCGGACCGACTGGTAGTGGCCGGCGGCGGCGCCGTAGTAGGTGTCCAACTCGATTGCGGTCACCGGGCGGGGGCCAACCAGGCTCATCTCGCCGCGCAGCACGTTGATCAGCTGCGGCAGTTCGTCGAGGCTGGTCTTGCGCAGGAAGGCGCCGATGCGGGTCACGCGGGGGTCACGCTTGAGCTTGCGCGTGGCCTCCCATTCGGCGCGGGCCTCGGGGTCGCGGGCCAGCAGGGCGCCCAGCCGCGCCTCGGCATCCGGCACCATGCTGCGAAACTTCAGGCAGCCGAAGGCGCTGCCGCCCCGGCCGATGCGGCGATGGGCAAAGAGCGCGGGGCCACCATCGGCGCGCACCAGCAGCGCCAGGATCGCGAAGGGAATGGCCAGCACCGCCAGCATCGCCGCGGCCCCCAACAGACCGAGCGCGCGCTTGGCGATCGGGCGCAGCGTCTCGCGCAGCGCATCACTGCGGGAGCCCACGGCCAGCGAGGCCGCGCCGCCGAGGGAAATCATCCCCGAACCGGCCGTTTCCGGCTGCATCCTCTGCAAGGTATCGACGCCCGACATGACCGCCACTCCAGTCCCAACACCCCACCGGCTGTCCCGGTGAAGCCCTTGCCCCCAGGGCAATCGCCTCACCGGGCATCCCGGAGTAGGCATGTTTTTCCATGGGCTCGGGACGCCTTTGCGACCGGGTTGGGGCAGGATTGTGGCATCGCACCAAACCGGACCTATTCGGGCCGAAGCGGCCGGGGTTTGGCGCAGCGTCAAGCGCGGCTTGGCCGCGCGGGTCCCTCGGCGGTCAGAATGGGCCGGAGCGGCCCTTAAATCCGCTGGTTGCTCGGCAGGTGCCGTTCAACCAGATACAGAGGACGTCGCTTCGTCTCGTTGAAAATACGACCTAAATATTCGCCGATCAGCCCGAGCGTCATCAACTGCACCCCGCCCAGGAACAGCACCACCACCATCAGGCTGGGGTAGCCGGCGACATCGGCGCCGTACAAAGCGGTCTTCACCACGACCACCACGCCATAGACCAGCGCGCCAAAGGCGGTCAGCAGCCCGAGGTAGGTCGCGATCTTCAACGGGCCGACGGTAAAACTTGTGATGCCCTCCAGCGACAGGTTCCACAATTTCCACCAATTCCACTTGGTGGTGCCGGCGGCACGCGGCGCGCGGTCGTAGAGCACCGCGCGCGACGGGAAGCCGACCCAGGCGAAGAGTCCCTTCATGAAACGGTGGTGTTCGCGCAAGGTCAGCAGCGCATCCAGCGCGCGCCGGCTCATCAGGCGGAAATCGCCGGTGTCCTTGGGCAGCGTGACCTTGCCGCCGACCCGCTGCATGACGCGGTAGAAACCGGCCGCGGTGATGCGCTTCAGCCAGGACTCGCCATGGCGCTCGGCGCGCTGGGCATAGACGACGTCGAAACCCTCCCGCCAGCCGGCGACCAGGTCGGCGATCACCTCGGGCGGGTCCTGCAGGTCGGCGTCGATGACGATCACCGCGTCCCGCGCCCGGGCATGGTCGAGCCCGGCGGTCAGGGCGATCTCCTTGCCGAAATTCCGCGACAGGTTGACCACCCCGACCCGCGGGTCGGCCTCGCGCAGGGCCAGCATCAGCGCCAGCGTCGCGTCGCGCGATCCGTCGTTGACGTAGACGACCTCCCAGTCGAGCCCGATCGCCGTCATCGCGGCGACCAGACGGGCGTGGAAGGCGGGCAGCACCTCCTGCTCGTCGAAGGCCGGCACGACGACCGAAAGCGCCGGGGCGATGGCGGCCCGGACCGACGTCTCGACGGCCGCCGGGGCGGCGATATCGGGCATGCGCGCTGTCCTTTTCGGATCAGAAGGGCTTGGCGATGACCATGACCACGATGACGATCAGCAATACGGTGGGGACCTCGTTCATCAGGCGCCAGTGCCGTTCCGTCGCGGGGCGCCCGTCAGCCGCGAATTTCTTTCGCGCGACGGCCAGGTACATGTGCATCGCGGTCATCAGGATCACCGCCAGGAACTTGGCGTGCCACCACCCCGCTGTCCAACTGACGACGCCCGGCGTCGCGATCAGCGCGATGCCAAGGATCCATGCGACGATCATCGCGGGGTTCATGATGGCCCGCAGCAGGCGGCGTTCCATGATCTTGAAGGTCTCGCTGGTGGCCGAACCGACCGGCTCCTGCATGTGATAGACATACAGCCGGGGCAGGTAGAATTGCCCCGCCATCCAGGCAAAGACGGCGATCAGGTGCAGCGACTTGGTCCAGGGATAGAGCGGCACCAGCCAGGTCATCACAGTACCTCCTGCAAGCCGATCAGCCCAGGCAGCTGCCCCATCGCGTGGAACACTTCGGCGCCGGCGGCGGCCAGGCCCGGCCCTTCGCCAGGATGGGCGAGACCCAGCACACGGCACCCCGCCCGGCGCGCGGAAGTCACCCCGGCGACGCTGTCCTCCACCACCACGCAGTCTTGCGGCCGCACCCCGCAGGCCGCGGCGGCGGCGATCCACAGGTCCGGCCAGGGTTTTGGCCGGGCTACATCCTCGAAGGAAAACGCCCGGCCGGCGAACATGCCGTCCAGCCCGAGCGCCGGCAGCTTCACCGCCAATTCCCGGCGGGAGGAGTTGGACGCGCAGGCAACAGGGATGCCCGCCGCGACCACCGCCGCGACGGCCGCCTGGGCGCCCGGGATCGGGTCCACCCCCGCCGACAGCATAGTGGCGATCCGCGCCGACAGCGCCGCGCCCCAGCCGCGCGGCAAAGGGCCGATCCGGGCCTCGATGATCGGCACCATGTCCGGCAGCGACAGTCCGAGGAAGGCCTCGCGCGCCTGGAACCCATCCATCGGCCAGCCACGCAGCGACAGATCCTCGGCCACGAGGCGATTCACCGTGCCCTCGGTATCCGCCAGCACGCCGTCGCAGTCGAACAGGACGGCGGCCGGGCGCTTGGCCCGCCCGATCACGCCGAAGCGGGTTCGGTGATGCGGATGGGCGCGCGGCCGCCCTGGCCGGCGCGGGCATGCGGGCAATCGCCATGCACCTTGGGGCATTGCCGAGGACCGGCAAACGAACACAGCGACCGCCCGCCATCCAGCGCCCGGCGCACGATGCCGGCGAGCCCCGCGATGAAGGCCGGGTCGCTGTTCTGTGCCGGCACCCGGTAATAGCCGGGGACGCCCAGCTTGTCGGCTTCCTCGCGGTACTCGACGTCCAGCTCGACCAGGGTTTCCGAATGCTCGGACACGAAGGCGATCGGGCAGATCAGGATGGCGGTCTTCTCATGCCCGGCGCGCTCGATTTCCAACTCGGTGGAGGGGCCGATCCATTTCTGCGGGGTCACGCGCGACTGGTAGCAGACGATATGGTCCAGCCCTTCGATGTGCAGATGGCCGACCACCGCGGCGACGGTCTGTTCGACCTGCCATTGGTAGGGATCGCCGGCGGCGACGATGCTCTCGGGCAGGCCATGGGCGCTGAACAGCACGCGCAGCGGCACCTCGGGGGCCAGTTCCGCGCGCGCGGCGACATAGGCGTCCTGCACCAGGCGCGCGGTGGCGGCGGCGAAACTCGGGTCGGAATGCCAGCAGCAGACGGTGGTGGTGGGGACGGTAAAGCCCAGGCGGCGGCAGACTTTCGCCCAGTCATCCATCGAGGAGCCGGTCGTGGTCGTGCTGAACTGCGGGTAGAGCGGCAGCAGCAGCACCTCGTCCGGCGCCCAGGCCATCACCTCACGCACCGTTTCCGGGGCGAAGGGGTGCCAGTAGCGCATGGCGACGAAGCACCGCGCATCGAGGCCGGGCCGCAGCACCGCCTCCAGCGACGCCGCCTGTTCCCGCGTGAGTTCCAGCAGCGGCGACTTGCCGCCGAGCACGGCGTAGTTGGCCGTCGCCGTCTTGGTCCGCAGCGCCGCGATCAGCCAGCCCAACCAGGGGCGGACAAAGCCCGGCACGCGCAGGATCGCCGGGTCGCGGAACAGGTTGGTCAGGAACGGGCGGATCGCCGCCGGGCTGTCGGGGCCGCCGAGGTTCAACAGCACCACGGCCACGCGGCGGCGGCCGTGGTGGCTGTCGGAGGGGTTCAGATCGGCCGGGGAGGGGGGCGGTGCAGCGTCCATAACAGGGGCATGTGCCATGCGCGGCGTCGGGGTCAAGGCGCCTTACCGGATTCGGGTGTTTTCGTCGCGCCGACGCGCCCCGGTTGCAACTCGGTGATGCGCCGATTACGTGGGGGCGGAGCGGCATGGGGGTGCGAAACCCCCGGCCCGGCACAATATCGATGTGATCCCGACATGAATCAGATGAACGACACCCCCGGCGATCCGCAGAGGCCCGACACCGCGAATGCGGCCGGCCTGCATGATGTCGCGGAAGCCCCGGCCACGCCGGAGCAGCGGATTGCGACGCTGGAGGCCGACCTCGCCCAGATGAAGGACCGCTGGCTGCGGGCCGAGGCGGAGATGGCCAATGTCCGCGCCCGCGCCACCAAGGACATGCAGGACGCGCGCGCCTATGCCGTGCAGAAATTCGCGACCGACGTGGCGGAGGCAGCCGAGAACCTGGACCGTGGCCTCGGCGCCCTGCCGCCCGAGACGGAGGATGAGCCGGAGTTGCTGCGCAAACTGCGCGGCGGCTTCGCCGGCGTGCAGAAGGCCTTCGTCGCCATGCTCGAACGCCATGGCGTGCAGCGGGAGGATGCGACGGGCAAGCCCTTCGACCCCGCGCTGCACCAGGCGATGGCCGAACAGCCCGCCCCGCCCGGCGTCGCCCCCGGCACGGTGATCCAGGCATGGAGTGCCGCCTGGACCCTGCATGGGCGGCTGTTGCGCCCGGCCATGGTCGTGGTCGCGGCGGGCGAGGCGCAGGATGCCTCCTCCGCCGCCTGACGCGGCACTGCACGAAAAACAGGCAGGGGCGGGTCTTGTCGCATCGCCCTGTCCTGAATACATCGCATCCATTCACACCCGATCCGCGAGGGGTCGTGGCCAGCGCCACCAAGGGCTGCCACGGACCGCCGCACAGGAGCAGACGGACATGAGCAAAGTCATCGGTATCGACCTCGGCACCACCAATTCCTGCGTCGCCATCATGGACAACGGCGAGACGCGGGTCCTGGAGAACGCGGAAGGCGCGCGCACCACCCCCTCGATGGTCGCCTTCGCCAAGAACGGCGAACGCCTGGTCGGCCAGGCCGCCAAGCGCCAGGCCGTGACCAACCCCTTCAACACGCTGTTCGCGGTCAAGCGCCTGATCGGGCGCCGTTTTGACGATCCGATGGTGCAGAAGGAAAAGGGCCTGGCGCCCTACGAGATCGTCAAGGCCGACAACGGCGCGGCCTGGGTCGAGGTCAACGGCAAGAAGTATTCGCCGGAAGAAATCAGCGCCAGCATCCTGGTCAAGATGAAGGAGACCGCCGAGGCCTTCCTCGGCACCAAGGTGACCCAGGCGGTCATCACCGTCCCCGCCTATTTCGACGATGCCCAGCGCCAGGCGACCAAGGAAGCCGGTCGCAT
>JBBRWI010000010.1:0-35060 GCA_038249305.1 Acetobacterales bacterium | reverse complement strand
GCCGCCTGGGCCAGCAGACGCGTCGTCTTGCCCGAGCCGATTGGGCCGGCAAGAACAGCGATGACCGGCGGCGGCATCAGCCGCCGCCGCCGGGGTTGGAATCGGATGTCGGCGCGTTCACGAGCGCATTGTGCGGCGCAGCAGGTGCGCATGCCAGCCCTTCATGCCAGGGGGCTGTTCAGCGCCGCGCATAAACACCTGCCCGAAGGCATCCAAGCTCGGAGGGCTGAAGCGCGTTCATCCCCTCCTCCGTGCCGGCGACGGCGCCGCCGCCGATCTGGGCGAAGTTTCGATCAGGTCAGGGTCAGGCGCCCGACCGCGGCCATCGCCGAATACAAGCCGGCGACGTGCGTTGCACTGCCGATGCCGCCGCCAGCCGCCATGGCCGCCATGACCTCGCGCAGCGGCACGACCGTCACGGTCAAGGTTTCACCCGGCTCCAACTGTGGCTCAGCGATGCGTCGCGCGCCCAGGACGAGCACGGTATGGATGCTGTTGCTGAACTTCGACGGCTCGGGCGCGCGGGCGCCGAGGTGGCGGATGTCGGCCCCGGCGAAGCCGGTTTCCTCCAGCAATTCACGAACGCCGGCGGTGTCGGGGGCCTCACCCGGATCGATCGCGCCGCCGGGCAATTCGGTGATCCAGGCACCAATCCCCTGGCGCCACTGACGCACAAGGATGATCCCGTCCTCCGGCGTCAGGGCCACCACATGCACCCAGTCGGGATGCTTCTGGACATAGAAGGGGTCGAGCACCGCGCCATCGGGCGACTGGCAACGCTGCGCCCGCAGGTCGAGCCAACGGTCCTGGACGATGCTGCGTTCCGACAGCACCACCCAGCCGGGAAGCGTTTCCTTCATCCTATTCGGCCGCCTGGGCGTAAGCCTCAAGCGGCGCGCAGGTGCAGGCCAGGTTGCGGTCGCCGTACACATTGTCCACCCGCTTCACCGGCGGCCAATACTTTGCGGCGCGGATGTAGGGCAGCGGGAAGGCCGCTTCCTCCCGCGAGTAGCCATGTGGCCAGGTCGTGCCGGTCACTTCCTCGGCCGTGTGTGGTGCGTGTTTCAGCGGGTTGTCGGCGCGGTCGAGGCTGCCCGCTTCGATCCGCGCGATTTCGCCGCGGATCGCGATCATGGCGTCGCAGAAGCGGTCGATTTCGGCCAATGGTTCGCTTTCGGTCGGCTCGATCATGAGCGTGCCGGTGACCGGCCAGGACATGGTCGGCGCGTGGAAGCCGTAGTCCTGCAAACGCTTGGCAATGTCTTCCACCATGATGCCGGCGCTGGCCTGGAAGCCGCGGCAATCCAGGATGCATTCATGCGCGACCATGCCCTGCGCGCCGCGATACAGGATCGGGTAATGCGGCGCCAGGCGCTCGGCCATGTAGTTGGCCGAAAGGATCGCGACCTGGGTGGCCTCGCGCAGCCCCTCCGGCCCCATCAGGCGGATATAGGCATAAGGGATCGGCAGGATCGCCGCCGAACCATAGGGTGCGGCGGAAACCGGGCCATAGCCTGTCGCCGGCCCGGCTTCGGGGTTCGCCGGATGGTTCGGCAGGTGCGGTGCGAGATGCGCCGCGACGCCGATCGGCCCGACCCCCGGGCCGCCGCCGCCATGCGGGATACAAAAAGTCTTGTGCAGGTTCAGGTGGCAGACATCGGCACCGATCGCGGCCGGGCTGGTCAGCCCGACCTGCGCGTTCATGTTGGCGCCATCCATGTACACCTGCCCGCCATGGGCATGGATGATGCCGCAAGCCTCGCGGATGCCTTCCTCGAACACGCCATGGGTGCTGGGGTAGGTCACCATCAGCGCGGCCAGGCGGTCGGCATGCAGCCCAGCCTTGGCCGCGAGGTCGGCCAGATCGACGTTGCCATCCGCGTCGCAGCCGACGACCACGACACGCATCCCCGCCATCACGGCCGAGGCCGGGTTGGTGCCATGCGCGCTGGACGGGATCAGGCAGACATCGCGCAGCCCATCGCCGCGCGCGTGGTGATAGCCCCGGATCGCGAGCAGCCCGGCATATTCGCCCTGGCTGCCGGCATTCGGCTGCAACGACACCGCGGCGAAGCCGGTCGCGGCGCAAAGCCAGGCCGACAGGCGTTCGACCAGGATGCGATACCCCGGCGCCTGCTCCGCCGGTGCGAAGGGATGCATGGTCGCAAAGCCCGGCAGGGTGACCGGCATCATCTGCGCCGTCGCGTTCAGCTTCATCGTGCAGGACCCCAGCGGGATCATGCTGCGATTTAGCGCCACGTCCTTGTCCTCAAGATGCTTGAGGTAGCGCAGCATCGCGTGTTCCGACCGATGCGCATGGAACACGGCGGCGGTGCAGAAGGCGCTGGTCCGCGCGAGGGGTGCTGCGGCCGGCAGGGTCAGCGTGTCGAGCGCCGGCGCGGGCACGCCGGCGACCTCGGCCATCGCATCGACCAGGGTTGCGATCATGGCCTCGGTCACGGTTTCGTCGGTGCTGATCGCGACGGTCGTCGCATCGACGCGGCGCAGGTTGATGCCGCGCGCCAGGGCGGCGGCCGTCAGCGCATCGGCGCGGTCACCGGCGACCAGGGTCACGGTATCGAAGATCCGGTCGTGCAGCGGCGCGAAACCGACGCGGCGCGCGGCCTCGGCCAGCATCGCTGCGGCCAGGCGGGTGCGTTCGGCGATGCGGCGCAAGCCCTCCGGCCCGTGCCAGACGGCATACATTGCCGCCATGACCGCCAGCAGGACCTGGGCGGTGCAGATGTTCGACGTCGCCTTTTCGCGGCGGATATGCTGTTCGCGGGTCTGCAGCGCGAGCCGCATCGCGGGCCGCCCGGCGGCATCGATGCTGACGCCGACCAGCCGCCCGGGTAGCAACCGCTTCAACCCGTCCTTCACCGCCATGTAGCCGGCATGTGGGCCGCCGTAGCCCATCGGTACGCCAAAGCGCTGGGTCGAGCCGACGGCGATGTCCGCCCCCATCTCGCCCGGCGGCGTCAGCAGGCAGAGCGACAGCGGATCGGCCGCGACCACCGCGAGGCCCCCCACCGCCTGCACCGCCGCGATCTCGGCGCGCAGGTCACGAACCTGGCCGGTGGTGCCCGGATATTGCAGCAGCAGGGCAAAGGGCTGTTCCGCCGCACAGGCCGCAATGATGGCGTCGGGGTCGGCCACGACCACCGTGATGCCGACCGGTTCCGCGCGGGTGCGGACCACCGCCAGGGTCTGCGGATGCAGGTCGGCGGCGACCAGCAGCGTATCGGATTTGCCGCGATGCGCGGCATGGGCCAGCGCCACCGCCTCGGCCGCCGCCGTCGCTTCGTCGAGAAGGCTGGCATTGGCGACCGCAAGACCCGTGAGGTCGGCGATCATGGTCTGGAAGGTGACCAGCGCCTCCAGCCGACCCTGCGCGATCTCGGCTTGGTAGGGGGTATAGGCGGTGTACCAGCCCGGATTCTCCAGCACGTTGCGCAGGATCACCGGGGGGACGTGGGTATTGTGGTAGCCCTGGCCGATCAGGGAGACGATGTCCGACCGGTTGCGCGCGGCGAGGCCCGCGAGTTCGGCCAGGACCTCGGCCTCGTTCGCCGCGGCCGGGATGGCGGACAGGTCGGCGCCGGCGATGGCGGCGGGCACGGTGCGGGCGGCCATCGCATCCAGGCTGTCGAAGCCGATGGCGCGCAGCATGACCGCCTGTTCGGCCGCACTCGGGGCGATGTGGCGGGCGATGAAGGCGCCATGGTCGGACAGGGCGGCAAAGCGCGACAGCGCGGTCGGGGCCAGCGCGTTCATCACAGGCTCTCCACCAGGGCCAGGTATTCGGGCTCCTGCATCAATGCCTCGAAGGCGGCGGGGTCGGCCAGTTCCATCCTGAAGAACCAGCCGGCACCGGCGGGGTCGCTGTTGACCAGCGCCGGCGCCTCGGCCAGGGCCGGGTTGTGTTCGGTGATGCGGCCGGCGAGCGGGGCATAGACGTCAGACGCCGCCTTGACGCTTTCGACAACGGCGCAAGCCTCGGCTTCGGCGACCTCGCGCCCCGGTTCGGGCAGATCGACGAAGACCACGTCGCCGAGCGCGGTCTGCGCGTGGTCGGTGATGCCGACGGTCGCGATCCGGCCGTCCAGGCGAACCCATTCGTGATCCTTGGTGAAGCGCAGCATATGGGGGCCTTTCAACGCAGGTAGCGATGGGGATGGAAGGGCAGGGGCGCCACGGTCGCCGGCACCGGCTTGCCGCGCACCATCAAATGCAGGGCCGTGCCATCGACGCCGAGGCCGGGCGGCACATAGCCCATGGCGATCGGGCGGTTCACCGTGGGGCCGAAGCCGCCGGAGGTGATGAGTCCGACCTGGCGCCCTCCCTCCGACCCGTCCGGCAAATGGATCGGGGTTCCGGCGCGGGCCGGCTGGCGGCCGTCGATGGCGATGCCGACGCGGCGGCGGGGCGCGCCATGGGCCAGCTCGTCGCGCACCCGCGCCGCGCCCGGGAAATCCCAGTCCGTGCGGCGGCGCTTGCCGATGGTCCAGACCAGCCCCGCCTCGACCGCGCTGATGGTTTCGTCGAGGTCCTGGCCGTAGAGGCAAAGCCCAGCCTCCAGCCGCAGCGAATCGCGCGCGCCGAGTCCGGCGGGCAGCACGCCCGGCAGGGCGAGCAAGGCGCGGGCAAAATCCTCGGCCTCATCGGCGGCGACGCTGATCTCGTAGCCGTCCTCGCCGGTATAGCCGCTCCGGCTGGCGATGATGGCCTGGCCGAACAGGGTGGTTTCGGCGATGCCCATGAAGGTCAGCGCGGCCAGCGCCGGCGCGTGCGGCGCGAGCAGGCCGGCGGCCGCCGGCCCCTGAAAGGCCAGCAGCGCGCGATCGGGCCGCGGGGTGAGCACGACATCCGGCGGCAGGAAGCCCGCGATCCGCGGCAGGTCCAGGTGCTTGCGGCTGGCATTCAGCACCAGGAAAAGGCGGTCGGGCGCCAAGGTCGCGGCCATGGCGTCATCCAGCACCCCGCCGTCATCGGTGGTCAGCAGCAGATACCGCTGGCGGCCGGGCTTCAGCCCCTGGATATCGGCCGGTGTCGCGCGTTCCAGGGCCGCGGCCGCGCCGGGGCCGGCAAGCATCGCCTGGCCCATGTGCGACACGTCGAACAGCGTCGCCCCGGTGCGGGTGGCCTGGTGTTCGGCCATGATGCCTGTCGGGTACTGCACCGGCATGGCGTAGCCGGCGAAGGGCACCATGCGGGCGCCCAGGCTGCGGTGCAGGGCATCGAGCGGGGTCTGCAACAGGTCGTCGTTCGAATCGGCCACGGTCGCTCCATCGCCACCGGCTTGCGCCGATGTTGGTCCGTGGCCCCCCTCTGTCCGTGAACCTGAGAGATACGGCCCGCCCAATCGGGCGACGCCTTGCTCCGTCGGTGCCATCCGGCTTGCGCCATCCGGGCTTTCCAGAGTCCCCTGTTCCGCGCGGTCCTTTTGCCTGAGCGTTTCCGGGGGCCGGTTGCGCCTTCGGCGGAGGTGTTGCCACCCCTCTCTCCCGCGCGGTGTCAGCGGGTCCAGGGGGTGTGCCAGAGGGGACCCCAGCGTGCAACTCTGATCCGGGGCTGCTTCGGGGCTGATTCGGGCGGCTGACGACATCGTGCTACCGGACCCGGCAATGGCCCGACCCGATCCCGAGACCACCCGCGTCCTGATCCAGCGCCTTTGGCGGCACCATGTGCGGGCGCATCCGCGCGGCATCGCCGCCGCCATCGCCTGCACCATCGCGGTCGCAGCCCTGACCTCGCTCTATCCGCTGGCGATCCAGCAGTCCTTCGATCATTTCACCGCCGGCAACCGGGACGTCATCTGGCTGATCCCGCCGGCCATCATCGCCCTGACCATGGCCAAGGCCGCCGCGCAATATGGCCAGGCGCTGGCGGTGCAATCGGTCGTGCTGCGGGTGATCGAAGCCCTGCAGAACGACCTGTTCCGCGCCCTGACCCGGGCTGATTTCGCGCGGGTTGCGGCCGAGGCCCCGGCCCGCAACGCCGCCCGTTTCACGGCCGACGCGGCAGCGATCCGCGAGGCCCTGGGCAAGACCGTCCAGGGGGTCGCGGATGTGCTGACCGTCATCGGGCTGGTCGGCTCGATGATCTGGCTCGACTGGCAGATGAGCCTGATCGCCGCCGCGCTTTACCCGCTCGCGGCGCTGCCGATCATCAAGCTGGGCAAGAAGATCCGCCGCGCCTCGGGCGGCATGCAGGAGAGGGTGGGCGAGACGGCGGCCCTGCTGACCGAATCCTTTGCCGCGGCCCGCGTGGTCCGTGCCTATCGGCTGGAGACGGCCGAGGAAGCCCGCGCCGCCCGTGCCTTCGCGCAACTGCGTGCGGCATTGTTCGCCATCGGCCGCAACCGCGCCCGGCTGGACCCGATCCTGGAGGCGCTGGGCGGCATCGCCGTCGCTGCCGTGCTGGCCTTCGTCGGCTGGCGCGTGTCGGTGGGCGTCGGCACGGTGGGCGAATTCACGGGGTTTGTCGCAGCCCTGCTGATCGCCGCCCGGCCGATGCGGGCGCTCGGCAGCCTGAACGCGGCCTTGCAGGAGGGGCTGGCCGGGCTGTCGCGGGTGTTTGGCGTGATCGACCGGCCGGCCCTGGTGGTGAACGCGCCCGATGCACGGCCGCTGCCGGCGGGGCCGGGGCGACTGGTCTTCGACAATGTCGGTTTCGTCTATGGTGGGGGCGAGGCACGCGCGCTGAACGGGCTGTCCTTCATCGCAGAAGCGGGGCGCACGATCGCCCTGGTCGGACCGTCGGGGGGTGGCAAATCCACCGCCATCCAACTGATCCCCCGGCTGTTCGATCCGGGGTCCGGCGCCGTGCTGCTGGATGGCACCGACCTGCGCGCCGTCACTATCGAAAGCCTGCGCGATGCGATCGCCTATGTCGGGCAGGAGGCGGTGATCTTTGACGATACCGCGCTGGCCAATATCGCCTGCGGCCGGCCGGGTGCGACACGCACCGAGGTCGAGGACGCCGCCCGTGCCGCGCAGGCGCATGCGTTCATCGCCGCTCTGCCAGCCGGCTACGACACGCCGCTCGGCACGGGCGGTGGCCGCCTGTCGGGGGGGCAGAAACAGCGCGTGGCGCTGGCCCGTGCGCTGCTGCGCGGGCCGCGCGTATTGCTGCTGGACGAAGCGACCAGCGCGCTGGATGCGGAAAACGAGGCCGCGGTCCAGGTCGCCCTGGCGACCCTGCGCGCCGGGCGCACCACCATCGCCATCGCGCATCGCCTGTCCACGGTGCGCGACGCCGACCTGATCGTGGTGCTGGAGGCTGGGCGCGCCGTGGAACAGGGCACCCACACGGAGCTATTGGCCGCCGATGGCCTCTATGCCCGGCTGGTGCGCGCGCAGGCGTTTTCGGCGGGCTGATCAGGCCTCGACCAAAGCGGCCGCTTGGACTGCGGCCGGCGCGGCCTCGCCGATGCGGCGGCCGGAGGCGGGATCGAACAGATGCACGGCCGCGGGTGGCAGGCGGACTGTAAGGCAGCGATCGGTCGGGGCCTCGACGCTGGCCGGCAAGGCGACGACGAAATCATTGCCCTCGAAGGTGCCATGGGCCAAATGGCCGGCGCCGAGTTCCTCGATGAACTCGATCGGGATGGTGGTGCTGTCGGCGGTCGGTTCGGCCAGCGCCTCGACCTCCTCGGGGCGGATGCCGAGGGCGACGGTCGCCCCCGTCACCGCCGCGAGGCCAGGATTGAAGCGCACCGTCGCGCCCGATTCCAGCACCGCCTGGCCGGGGCCCACGATGCGCGCGGTCATCACGTTCATCGCCGGCGAACCGATGAAGCCCGCGACGAAAAGGGTCGCGGGGCGGCGATAGACCTCGCGCGGCGCGCCGACCTGCTCGATCCGCCCGGCGTTCATGACAACCAGCCGGTCGGCCAGGGTCATCGCCTCGATCTGGTCGTGGGTCACGAAGACCGAGGTGCCGCCCAGGCGCTGGTGCAGCCGGCGGATTTCAAGCCGCATCTGCACGCGCAGCTTGGCATCGAGGTTGGACAGCGGTTCATCGAACAGGAAGACCTGCGGTTCCTTGATCATCGCGCGCGCCATCGCGACCCGCTGGCGCTGGCCGCCCGAGAGCTGCCCCGGTCGGCGGTCGAGGAAGTCGCCGAGGCCGACGATCTTGGCGACCGCAGCCACTCGTTCGGCGCGTTCGGCACGGGGGCGACCGGCGACCTTCAGCGAATAGCCGATGTTCTCGGCGACCGACATGTGTGGATAAAGCGCGTAGTTCTGGAACACCATGGCGCAGCCGCGGTCACGCGGTTCGATGTCGTTGACCACGCGCCCGCCGATCGCGATTTGCCCGGTGTCGATCGCCTCCAGCCCCGCGATCATCCGCAGCAGGGTGGATTTGCCGCAGCCGGATGGGCCGAGGATGACGATGAACTCGCCATGCGCCATCTCCAGGTCCACCCCATGCACGACCGCGGTCTTGCCGTAGGATTTGGTGATCTTGCGGATCGAGATATCGGCCATGCTACTTGTCCTGGCTGATCAGGCCGCGCACGAACCAGCGCTGCATGAAGATGACGACGAGAAGGGGCGGCAGCATCACCATCAGCGTGCCCGCCATGGCGGTGTGCCAGCGCGGCGGTTCGCCGAAATTCGGCCCGGGCACGATGCGCTGCAACTGCATCACCGCCGTGCCGTAGTTCGGATCGGTGATGACCAGCAGCGGCCAAAGATACTGGTTCCAGGCGTAGACGAACATGATGGTGGCCAGCGCCGCCATGTTGGTCTTGGACAACGGCAACAGGATATCCCAGAAGAAGCGCAAGGGGCCGGTGCCGTCCATCTTCGCGGCTTCGAGCAATTCTTCCGGCACCGTCAGGAAGAATTGGCGATAGAGGAAGGTTCCCGTGGCGGTCGCGATCAGCGGCAGGATCAGCCCGGCGTAGGAATTCAGCAGTCGCCATTCCGGCAGCACGATCGAAAGACCGGTGAGGTTGATGATCTCCTGATACGGGCGCAGCGCGTTGGCCGCGACCGCGTAGGTCGGCACGATGCGGACCTCCAGCGGCAGCATCAGGGTGATGAAGATCAACCAGAAGAACACCATCCGGAACCGGTAGCGGAAATACACGATCGAATAGGCCGACAGGGCCGCGATGGTGATCTTCCCGACCGTCACGCCGACCGCCATGATCAGGCTGTTCAGCATCTTCGGGCCGAAGTCCGACTGGTTCCAGGTGGCGATGTAGTTCTCGACCATATGCGTGCCCGGCCACAGCGGCATCGGCACGGTGTTCACCGTGCGGAAATCATGCGTCGAGGCGACGAACACGATCCACAGCGGCAACAGCAGCATCACGAGGCCAATGAGCAGGATCGCGTGCGTCAGGATGTTGAGAATGGGGGTGCGCTCGACCATCAGGTGTAGTGTATCCGGCGTTCGACGTAGCGGAACTGGACGAAGGTCAGCGCACAGACCAGCAGCATCAGCACGATCGATTGCGCCGCCGCCAGGCTGTAGTCCTTGCCCTTGAACCCATCAGCGAAGATCTTGAACACCATCAGGTCGGTCGCGCGTGCCGGGCCGCCGCCGGTGGTGATATCGACGATGCCGAAGGCATTGACGAAACTGTCGGTGATGTTGATCACGATCAGGAAGAACACCGTCGGCGCCATCAGCGGCAGTTGGATATCGCGCATCCGGCGCAGGACGCCCGAGCCATCCATGGCACCCGCCTCGATCAGGCTGCGCGGGATGGATTGCAACCCGGCCAGGAAGAAGATGAAGTTGTAGGCGACCATGCTCCAGGCATTGGCCAGGATGATCAGGATCATCGCATCGACGCCGTCGAGGGCGGGGTTCCACAGGTTGGGAAACCACTGGTTGATCGCCGAGACAAAGCCGGCATCGGGCGCGAAGATGAAACGGAATGCCAGGCCCACGGCCGGGGCCGCGACCGCGTAAGGCCAGAAATAGACGAAGCGGAAGCCCTTGTAGCCAGGCAGTTGCCGATCGACGAACAGCGCCAGCAGCAGCCCGATCCCCATGGCGATGGCGGTGCTCGCCACGCCGAAGACGATGGAGCGGCGCACCGAGTTCCAGAACAGCGGGTCCTCGAAGACCGTCGTGAAATTCTGCCAGCCGACCCATTGCATCTCACCGCCAAACGGCGGTTCGAGGGTGAAGGCCCAGAACAGCGCCTCGCCGGTCGGCCAGTAGAAGAAGGTGAAGATCAGCAGCAGTTGCGGCAGGATCAAAAGCCCCGCCAGCCAGCGCTGGTTGAAGGTAACGCGTTTGCCGCTCATGCGGGCTCCGACTGGAAAGAGGCGGCCCCGGGCACCGGCCCGGGGCCTGTTGGATCACGGAAGTTCGCGGCCGCGCATCGTCTGCTCGAAGCGACGCAGGATCTGGTTGCCGCGGGCCACCGCGTCATCCAGCGCCTGCTGCACCGGCTTCTGGCCGGTGAAGGCCGCCTGCAGTTCGGACTGCAACTCGGAGCGGATCGAAGTGTAGTTGCCGAGGCGGATGCCGCGACTATTGGCCGACGGCGGCGTGAAGGTCAGCGACTGGATGCTGATCTCGCGGCCCTCGTACTGCGGCTGGCGATAGAAGCCGGCCGCGGTCATGGCGTTGAAGGCCGGGGTCGTGATGGGAATGTAGCCCGTGACACTCGGCATCCAGCGCACTTCGTCCGGCGTCGCGATCCAGTCGAGGAAGGCCGCCGCCGCTTCGTATTCGCCGCGCGACTTGCCCTGCATGACCCAGAGCGAGGCGCCGCCGACCAGTGAGTTCTGCCGCGCGGTGCCTTCATAGACCGGCAGCATCGCGACACCCCATTCCATGCCCCGGGCGGCGGTCGAGCCGACGACGCCGTGGTTGGCGATGGAGGTGATGGTCAATGCGCAACTGCCGTCGGCAAACGCCTGCACGAGGGTCTTGCCGGTCTGCGCGGTCTGGATACGCATCAGACCTTCGTCATACCAGCGCTTCATGTTGGCGATGTGGCTGGGCAGGAAGCCGCGGTTGAACAGCAGTTCGGCATTCAGCCCCGAATAGCCGTTGTTCTGCGTCGCGATCGGCTGGTTGTGGATCGCCGAAAGCTGTTCGAATTGCCAGATGTCGAAATCGATCGCCATCGGGCAGGCGTGGCCCGCGGCGCGCAGCGCGCGCATGTCGCGTTCCAATTGTTCCCAGGTGGCGGGGGCCTCGGTCCTGCCGATGCTGCCGAAGGCCTGGCGGTTCCAGTAGAGCATCGCCGTCGAGGAGTTGTAGGGGAAGGACCACATCTCGCCGCGCGATGTCGCGTAATAGGAGGCGACGCCCGGGAAATAATCCGCCCAGTTGATGTTCATGTTGAAGTCGCGGGCGAAGGTCACCGCGTTGTAGGTCACGCCGGAGAGCATGAAATTCACGGTGCCGGCGTCGTAGATCTGGACGATCGTCGGATGCTGGCGGGCGCGGTAGGCGGCGATGGTGTTCTGCTCGGCGCGGTCATAGCCGCCCTGGCCGACGCAGACCGCCTCGAAGCGGGTCTGGCTGGCGTTGAACCGGGCGCAATGCTCGGCCATCCGCTCACCAAGCTGGCCGGTCAGGCCGTACCAATAGTCGAATCGCTGGCGGGCCGGCGCTTGCGCGTCCGCGGTCCCTGCCGCGAACAGGGCGGCCGCGCCGAACGCGGCGCCGATCAGGCGTTTGTTGAGCATCTGTGGTTTCCCGTCACGCATCACCGTCCCCGACGACCGGGCCGGCGGCATCGCTGTTTGCCCATGCGGCGTGATGCGCCAAAGACAGCGGCGTGACCTTTTGGTGACGCCAAGCCGGCGCACTCTGGCTTCCCCGATCGTGCGGGCTGGCCGATGATGCGCGGTACGGAGGAATGGCCATGCCTGTCTATGCGCTCGATGAGCACGAACCGGACCTGCCCCAAGCGCATTGGATCGCCCCCGATGCCCATGTCATAGGGCGCGTGGTGCTCGGTCAGGAGGTCGGCATCTGGTTCGGCGCGGTGCTGCGCGGCGACAACGAACCGATCGTGATCGGCGACCGCACCAACATCCAGGAGGGCGCGATGCTGCATGTCGATGCAGGCTTTCCCATGGTGATCGGGGCCGATTGCACCATCGGGCACCATGCCATCCTGCATGGCTGCACGGTCGGCGACGGGTCGCTGATCGGCATGGGGGCCACCATCCTGAACGGCGCGAAGATCGGCCGTGGCTGCCTGGTCGGCGCCAATGCGCTGGTCACCGAGGGTAAGGAATTTCCCGACGGCAGCCTGATCGTCGGCAGCCCGGCCAAGGCCGTGCGCGTATTGGACGAGGCCGCCCGCGCCCGCCTGTTGGCCTCGGCTGCGGGGTATGTCGCAAACTGGCGGCGCTATGCCCGCGGGATGCGCCGGCTGTGATTGCGCGGCTGATCGGCAAGCTGGCCGATAAGGGGGCCGCGGCACGAACGCGGAACCCGGCCCGTTTCCACGACGACCCGCAGGCCGAACCGTCGCGCTGGCGCCGGATCACCGCGGGCCGGATCAGCGTCGATTGATGGCGCTCGCGCGAAAGGACTTCGACCCGGCGGCGACCGGCGCGCTGACCGGCGTGCGGGTGATCGACCTGTCGCGCCTGGTTGCGGGCAATATGCTGACCAAGGTGCTGGCCGACCATGGCGCCGAGGTCATCAAGGTCGAACCGCCCGAAGGCGACACCCTGCGCGGCTGGAAGGTGCAGGGCATCGAGACCGCCTGGAAGACCTGGTGCCGCAACAAGAAATCCATCTGCCTGAACCTGCGCCACCCCGCTGCCATCGCCGCCGTCCGTGACCTGGCGCAAGGGGCGGCGATGCTGGTCGAATCCTTCCGCCCCGGGGTGCTGGAGGCGATGGGCCTGTCCCCCGCCCACCTTTTGGCCGCGAACCCGGCGCTGGTGGTGGTGCGCGTGTCCGGTTGGGGGCAGGACGGGCCATTTCGCCACAAGCCGGGCTTTGGCACGCTGGTCGAAGGCTATTCGGGCTTCGCCGCGATGAACGGCTTTGCCGACCGCGAACCGGTGCTGCCGCCGATGTTCATGGGTGATGCCTATGCCGGGCTCTATGGTGCGGCCGGCGCCATGATCGCACTGCGCCATGCCGAGGCGACAGGGCAGGGCCAGGTGGTCGATGTCAGCCTGTTCGACCCGATGCTGGCGGTGCTGGACCCGCAGGCGGCGAATGCGCGCCTGACCGGAAAGGCCAAGCCCCGCACCGGCAGCCGCAGCACCAATACCGCCCCGCGCAACGCCTACCGGACCCGCGACGGCGGCTGGGTCTGCCTGTCGGCTTCGACCCAGGGGATGACGGAAAAGCTGCTCCGCAGCATCGGGCAGGCGGCGCTGATCGCCGATCCGCGCTTCGCCACCAACGCCGACCGGTTGCGCCACATCGACGCTTTGGATGCCGTCGTCGCGGCGTTCATCGCCGCGCGCGACATCGCCGAGGTCCTGGCGCATTTCGATGCGGCTGGCGTCACCATCGGCCCGATCAAGGATGCCCCGGCGCTGCTTGAGGACGACTTCGTCGCGGGGCGTGAATCGCTGATCGAGGTGCCGGACCCCGACATGGGATGGCTGCCGATGCACGGGATGGTGCCGCGCCTGTCCGCGACCCCGGGGCGGCTCACACGCCCGGCCCCCCGGCTTGGCGAGCATGACGAGGCGATTTTTGGCCCGGACGAGGTTGCGCGGCTGCGTGGCCTGGGCGCGCTGCGCGGATAGGGCGCCCCCGCGGCCTTGACCGCCGACCTCGACCAGGCTGTTGCCGCAACACCGCCGATCGGGGCCGGCCCAGGATCGAGATGGGCGCCCTGGCCCTGCCGCCGGCCTTCCAGGATCTCGGAAATGTCGGGCCGCTGATGATCCGACTGGCCGACCTCGCGCTCGCCGCCCATCCATCGGGCTATGGCCACGGCTTCTCGGCCGATGCGCCGTTCTGGCCGACGCTGCATGGCCCAGGCCTGGCATGAGGCCTGGATCGGCGACATGCTGCCTCTGGACACGCCGCTGATGCGGGCGCTGTTCGACATCCAAGCCATGCACCGCAGCAGCCTTTTCCCGCGCTTCTGCAACCTCGCGTATTCAGCGCACGACCTCGGGGTCAGCGACCTGGCGGATTGACCTGCGGCACCAGACCCGATGCCTCGTCGAACCCGTCCTGGCCGGTCATCCGCGCCCAGGCGGCATAGCGCGCCGATGCGGGCACTTGCCCATCCAGGATCATTCCGCGCCACACACCGCAGGCGCGTACGAAATACGGCACCGATCCGGGAAACATGGCCAGGGTCATCGCTTCGGCCATCGCATCCTCGGCGATGCTGGCGGCGTAGCCGGCCTCGATCAGCCAGCCCAGCAGCCTCTGCCGCCGCCGGCAGACCATGGCGGCCAGCAGGGCCAGCACCGTCAACCGCCACGGCGCGCCCCCCTGGCAGGCTTCGAGATAGGCGTGGCGAGCATCGAAGGGCGCGAGCTGCCGCCCCCAGTGTTCCGCCGCGAAGTCGAAAGCCTGGCCGCCTATCGCCATGGCGGCGGCGGTGAAGGCGGCGCCGATCATCGCATCCGTGCCGCCGGCGTCGCGGAACTTCTGGATGTGATGGGTCGCGAGGCTTTCGTCCGTGGTGGCCAGCACGGCCAGCCAGATGAATTCGCGGTCGTGTATGGACAGGTGCCGCGGGGTCAGCGCGATCTGGGCATAGGCTTGGTCATAGGCTTCCAGCAGCCCCGGGGCGGCGGTTGCCATCAGCCCGTGGTGCGGCAGCAGGTAGCCGCGTTTCGCCCGCACCGCGGCCAGGATGTCCTCGTCGGCCATCAGTCGGCGCGGATGTTGGCGGTGGCCACGACCTCGGCCCAGCGGGGGATTTCCGACGCGACCAGGGCGGTGTAGTCGGCCCGCGTCATCCGGTTCGGCTCGGCGCCCAGGTCGCGCAACCGCTCCGCCATCTCCGGCCGGTTAAGCCCCGAGACCAGGGCCGCGTTGATCCGGTCGGCGATGTCGGGCGGGATCCCTGCCGGGCCGGACAGGCCGAACCAGTTGCTGGCGACCAGCATGGGGAAACCGGCCTCGGCGGCACTCGGCACATCCGGCCAGCGCGTGGCGCGGGCTTGCGTCGTGATCATCAGCAGGCGCAGCCGGTCGTTGCGGCCGATGTCGGGGACGGCAGCGATCAGCCCCTCGACTTGGCCGCCGATCACATCGGCGGTCGCGGGGGCCGATCCGCGATAGGGCACGTGGGTGATATCCACGCCGGCCGCGCGCTTCAGGATTTCCAGTTTCGCCTGGGACGAGGTGCCATTGCCGTTCGACCCGAAGCGGATGCGCCCCGCCCCCAGCCGCGCCGCCGCGAGCAGGTCAGCCATCGTGCGATAGGGGCCGGCGGCCGACACCGCGACCGCCGATGGCACCGCCGCGATCAGCCCGATATGGGTGAAATCGCGCAAGGGATCGTAGGGCAGGTTGCGGGTGACCGCCGGGCCGATCGCCTGCGACGCGATGTTCGAAAGCAGCAGCGCGTAGCCATCCGCTGGGCTCCGCGCGACCTGTTCGCTGCCGATGGCGCCGCCCGCACCGGCGCGGTTTTCGACCACGACCGGCTGGCCGAGGCCTGCCTCCATCTCCCGCGCCGCCAACCTGGCCAGCACATCGGCGGTGCCGCCGGGCGGGAAGGGGACGACGAAGCGGATCGGCCGCGTCGGGAAGGACTGACCCAGGGCGGGTGAGGCGAGCGCCAAGGCCGCCCCGGCTAGGGCCAGGGCGGCGCGGCGCGGTACAAGGTTGGTCATCGGCACAATCCTGGTCTGAAACGACGGGTCAGACTCGTGGATCGCGCCGGCCGTGACAAGCGCGCCCCGTCAGGCGGCGCGCAAGCCGCTGAGGAAGGCGCCCACCTGGCCGCGCAGCCCTTCGGCCCGTTGCGCAAGTTCGGAGGAGGCCGCACGCAGTTGCGTCGCGGCGGCGCCGGTCTGGTTGGCGCCCTCGGTGACACCGCTCGCGTGCTGGCTGACATCGCGGGTTCCGGCGGCGGCCTCGGCCACGGCGCGGCCGATCTCATGGGTCGCTGTGGATTGTTCCTCGGCGGCGGCGGCGACGCCGGCGGCGATTTCATTCAGCGACTCGATGGTGCGGCCGATGCCCTGCATTGCCGTGACGGCCTTGCTGGTTTCGGTCTGCATCTGGGTGATCTGCTGGCCGATCTGCTCGGTGGCTTTTGCGGTCTGGGCGGCCAGGGCCTTCACTTCCGATGCGACGACGGCAAAGCCCTTGCCATGTTCGCCGGCACGCGCGGCCTCGATCGTCGCGTTCAGGGCCAGCAGGTTGGTCTGGCCGGCGATGTCGCCGATCAGGCGGACGACCTGGCCGATGCGCCCCGCCGCTTCGGCCAGGCCCGCGACGGTCGCATCCGTGGCGCGGGCGTCCTCCGCCGCGCGCTGGGTCACGGCAGCACTTTCGGCGATCTGGCGGGTGACCTCGGAGATCGAGGCGGCCAGTTCCTCGGTCGAGGCGGCGACGGTCTGGACGTTCATGCTGGCCTGTTCGGAGGCCGCGGCCAGCGAGGTCGCGCGTTCAGAACCGCTTTGCGCCGTGTCGCTCAATGCGCCAGCGGTCGCGTCCAGTTCGGTCGCGGCGGCGGCGACGATGCGCAGGGCGTCGGCGGCCTCCGCCTCGAAGGTCTGGACCAGCGCATCGACGCGCCGGGCGCGGTCGCTCTTGGCCTGCGCTTCGACCACGGCCGCGGCATCGGCGTCGCGCTTGGCTTCCAGCGCCTGGTGGAAGGCACGCAGGGTCACGGCCATCGCGCCGATTTCAGTGGTCTTCGGCAGCACCGGCACCGTGACGGACAGGTCGCCGGCCGCCATTGCCTGCATCGGCGTCATGATATTGGCGATACCCTTGGTGACGCCGCTGACGATCAGGAATGCCAGGCCCGTGCCCATCGCCAGGCTGCCGACCATCAGCACGATGACCATGGTGAAGGTGAAGTCGTAGGCAGCGGTGCCGGCCGCACCCGCGGCGGCCGCGCCGGCCTCGCTGAATTGGGCCAACTCCCGGAGTGTATTCTGCGCGGTCTGGTAGGAGGGCGCCATACGCTCCACGATCCGGTTGCCAGCGCCTGCGTTGTCGTTCTGGCGGGACAGGACGAGGACCGCCTCAGCCTCCCGCAGGTAGGCCTGCCAGGCGTTGGTCAGCGTCCGGAACAACTCGCGTGCACGGGGCCTTGCGGTGATCAGGTCCAACGCGCGCAAGTCGTCCTCGACCTCGCGCGCGAATCCCGTGATCTGCGCATCGATCCCCGTCATGGCCGCGGCGTCCGTGTTCAACAAATGCAGCGCCACGGCGAAGCGATGGCGGCCGGCGGTGGCGTTGATCTCACCGATCTTGCCGATGCGCTTGAGCCAGTTCTGTTCGATATCCACCGCGACGGCGCGGACGGCATGCACCCGGTCCAGGGCGAAGCCGCCGATAAGGCCGGTCAGGACCAGCATGATCGCGAAAGATGCGACAAGCTTGGCGCGGATCGACAGGCGGTCCAGCAGGTTGGCGGTCGGCACGACAGGCATGGTGGAGGTCATGGGACCCTCGTTGTTGCGTGTACGTCGCGACCGTAGCCACGCTACTGCTAACGCATCGTGTACCCCCCCCGGTTTGGTCCGATCCAGACGAACGCGGTTCAGTCCACCCGCATGTTCGTCTTGCGGATCAACGCGCCCCAGCGCGTCATCTCGGCGCTTATGAAAGTGCCGAATTCCGCCGGGGTCGAGGATGCCGGATCGGCCCCCTCGGGCGACATGCGGCGCAGCAGATCGGCGTCCCGCAGCGCCGCGTTCAACGCGGCATTGAACCGCGCGACGATGGGTGCCGGCATGTTGGCGGGGCCGACCAGCCCATACCATTGGGTGGCCTCAAAGCCCGGCACCCCCTGTTCGGCGATGGTCGGAACCTCGGGCGCGGCCGCGGATCGGGTCAGCGAGGATACGCCGAGTGCGATCAGCCGGCGGTCGCGCACCTGCGGCAATACCGCGGGCCCGCCGGTCATGGTCATGTCCAGCGACCCCGACAGCAGGTCGTTGATCATCGGCCCGGTGCCGCGATAGGGCACGTGCAGGAACTCGGTCCCCGTCGCATCGGCAAAGGCCGCCATGGCGATATGCGCGGCCGACCCATTGCCCCCCGACCCGAAGGAGAGGCTGCCCGGTTCGCGTTTGGCCGCCGCCACCAACGCCTGCACGTCCCGCGCCGCGACCTTGGCGGGGTTCACCACCATGACGTTCGATACCAACGCCATCCGCCCGATCGGTGTCAGCCCGGTCATCGGGTCGTAGCCCAGGCGTGGGTAGAGCCCCGGGTTCACCGCCAGGGTGCCGATATGGCCCATCATGATGGTCGCGCCATCGGGTGCGGCGCGGGATACCATCTCGGCCCCCACCGTGCCGCCGGCGCCGCCGCGGTTTTCCACCACCAGCGGCTGGCCGAGTGCCGCCCCCATCACCGGGCCGAGCAGGCGCGCCAGGATGTCGGTGGTGCCGCCCGGGGTGAAGGGCACGACCAGGCGGATCGGCCGGTCCGGCGCCCAGGGCGCCGCCTGGGCATGCAGCAGCGACGGGGCGCCGAGACCGCCGGCCAGCAGCGGCAGGATCGCACGGCGCCGAAGGATTGGTGTGGGGACTGTCTTGGACACGCAATTATCTCCCTCCGGGAACCCGGTTTGCCGAGCATAAGCCGGGCGGCGGGGCGGGGGGATAGACCACCATGCCGCGGCCGCCATCGCATCCGGCATGGCGTGGGGCGGTGGGTCCGGCTGGCGCCGGGGCGGATTGTGTTGGACCATCGCCGCGCCCGTTGTCGCGGGCCAAGAAACCTTGGGGGATGGCGATGCAGCGCTTGTTCGAACCTGGCCGCCCGGTGCCGCGCCGCGCCCTGCTTGCTGCGCCCACCCTGGCGCCCCAGGTCCTGGCCCTGGACCAGACCCCGGTCATCGGGCTGGCCGCGGCCGAGGCGCTGTTGGCCGACCTTTGGACCGGGCGCGGGGTGCCGGGCGAGATCGCGATGCCGCGGTTGCAGCGTGTCGCCTGACGTGGCCCGGGGGTCGCCCAGCCCCATGGCGGCGCGGCTGGCGCAGCGCTTTGCCGCCTACGACGGGCTCGGCATCCGGCGGGCCGCAACGCCCGATGACCTGCCGGCGGCGCGCTGGCTGGCGGCCGAGGCCGGACCCGGCGCCTGGCTCGATCCCGTGGCGATCCCGCTGCTTGATCCACTGGTCGCCCGGCTCGACTGGCCGGGTGGCACCATCGAGGGCCTGCCGCTGTTCGACGGCGGGTTGACCGAGGCGGCGGGCGTCACGGGCGCCCTCGGGGCGATGGGCGGGCCGGCCACGATCGGTTTCATGGAGATGGACCCGGCCGCGGCCTCGCAGAAGGACATGCCCTTTGCCCGCGCGCGGCGGGAGGTCGGCCACGCGGCCCTGGTCATCGCCTTGCGCACCTTGGGCGACGGCCTGGCGCCGCTGAACGCACCCCACATCGCCGATCCTTTCGGGCCGCCGGTGCTGCAGGTCGCGGGGCAGGATGCCGCCCTGTTGCAACGCCTGGCGCGGGAGGGTGTGCCGGTCCGCGTCACCGTCACCGGCACGCGCGCCACCGGGCAAAGCGCCAATGTGCTGGCGAGCCTGCCAGGCGGTTCGTTGTCGCCGCTTGTGGTGATGACGCCGCGCACATCCTGGTGGGCCAGCACGGCCGAGCGTGGCGGCGGGGTCCTGACTTGGTTGGAGGTGCTGGCCGCACTCGGCGCCGCGCCGCGCCGCCGGCCGGTGCACTTGGCCGCGACCTGCGGGCATGAACTCGGCCATGTCGGCCTGCTGCATTGGCTGGCGGCGGAACCGGGGCTGGTCGCCGAGGCCGCGGTGTTCCTGCATCTGGGCGCCAACCTCGGCGCGGCTGGCGATGCGCGGCTGACCCTGCGCAGCAACGTGCCGGGCTTGTCCGAGCGGATGGCCGCGGCCCTGGTCGCGCAAGGCTATCCGACGGCGGCGCTGGTCCTGGCGCCCGGGACCGCCGCCTTCGGCGAGGCGCATGACATCCTGGCCCAGGGTGGCCGCTTCCTGTCGCTGATCGGGGCCAACCCGCGTTTCCATGCGCCCGATGACCGCTGGCCGCAGGCGGTGGACCTCACGGCAGCCGCTGCCATCGCGGCGGCGGTGGCCGCGGTCGCGGCGACGATCTAGGCTCGTCTCGGTCCGCCACGGTGCCTCGGTCACCTACCGCACCGTGTGCGAGGCATGCCCGACCACGCTGTCGCATGGCGAATACCATATCCTCGATTTCATCGTCGACAACGACGTCCCCGTATTGGAATCCGTGCATGAGGACGTCGAGACGACCGGGGATTCGGTGCTGGCCTCGCGCCTGGCCCAGTCCGATGTCGAGCGCCTCTATCACCAGCGTCGCGACCTGCTGCGGCGGCGCATGGCGGCCTCTCCGCTGGTCGAGGTCTGCCGGCGGCTGGAACACGCCGGGGTGATGCCGATCGACCCCGCGATGCAGCCCCTGTTCCGCGACGTCGCCGACCAGATCACCCGCGTGCAGGACGAGATCGCGGCGCTGCGCGAAGTGCTGGCCTTCGCCTTCGAGGCGAGCCTGCCGACCGGCCAGGCACAGGCCAACGAGACGATGCGCCAACTGGCCGCCTGGGCCGCGACACTTCGACGACATGCCTGAACTTGGGGTCCAACATGCGTATTTCATCGTGCTCGGCGCGATCGCCTCCGTCTGCGGCCTGCTGTTCTGGCAGTTCCGCCGCAAGGGCTGGCTATAGGGGTCGTTCCAGCAGGGCGGCGAGGCTGCCCGCCAGCAGCGCCAGACCCTGCGCCCCCGCCGCCGACAGGATGCTTTCCGGGTGGAACTGCACGGCGGCGATGGGCAGGGTCGCGTGTTCGATCGCCATCGGGATGCCATCCTCCTCGGTCGCCATGGTGACGGTCAGCGTGTTCGGCATCGCCTCCGGCGCAGCGAACAGGGAATGGTAGCGCCCGACCGTGAGGTGGCTCGGCAAGCCGCCGAAGAAGCGCCCCGGTTGCAGCACGCGGATGGTCGAAGGCTTGCCGTGCACCGGCGTCGGCAATTGCCCCAGCCTGCCCCCGAAATGCTCCACGATGCCTTGCAGGCCGAGGCAGACGCCGAAGACCGGCACGCCCCGGTCCAGCGCCGCGCCGATGGTATCCGACAGGCCGAAGTCGGTCGGCTTGCCGGGGCCGGGTGACAGCACCACGAGGTCCGGCACCTGGCCAGCCGCCAGCCTGGCCCGCACGGCGGGGGCGCGCATGACTTCGACGCTGGCGCCGGTCTGGCGCAGGTAATCGGCCAGTGTGTGGACGAAACTATCCTCATGGTCGGCCAGCAGCACGCGCCGGCCGGCGAGCGGCCGCGCGCCGCCGCCGCTCATCGGCTTCTGCGGGGGGGCGGCGTTGACCACCGCGTCGAGCAGGGCCGAGGCCTTCAGCCCACATTCGGCATCCTCGGCCGCCGGGTCGCTGTCGTGCAGCAGGGTGGCGCCGGCGCGTACCTGCGCGACACCATCCTTCATCCGCGCGGTCCGCAGCGTGAGCCCGGTGTTCAGCGCGCCATCGAAACCGAGCCAGCCGATGGCCCCGCCGTACCAAAGGCGGGGGGTCTTCTCCATCTGCTCGACGAAGCGCATCGCCCAGATCTTTGGCGCCCCGGTCACGGTCACCGCCCAGGCATGGGTCAGGAAGGCATCGAGCGCATCGAAGCCGTCGCGCAGCGTGCCCTCGACATGATCGACGGTGTGGTAGAGCCGCGGCGTCGCCTCGACCTGGCGGCGCGCGATCACGCGCACGCTGCCGGGTTCGCAGATGCGTGCCTTGTCGTTGCGATCGACGTCGGTGCACATCGTGAGCTCGGCCTCGTCCTTCTCCGAGTTCAGCAGCATCTTCAGGCGCGCGGCATCTTCCAGCGCGTCGCCGCCGCGGGAGATGGTGCCGGAGATGGGGCAGGTCTCGACCCGGCGACCCTGCACGCGGACATACATTTCCGGTGAGGCGGAAACCAGGAATTCGCCATCGCCGAGGTTGATCAGCGCGCCGTAGGGGGCCGGGTTGCGGGCACGCAGGCGGCGGAACACCTCGCCCGGTTGCACCGCGCAGGGGCGGGCAAAGGTCTGGCTCAGCACCGCTTCGAACAGGTCGCCGCAAGCAAAGCGTTCCTGGGCGGTGCGGACATTGGCCTGGTAGGCCAATGGCGCGTGGTCGCGCAGGGGCGGCAGCACGGCGGGCGGAATCGGATCGTAGGGGGCGGGGACCTGCGGCCTCGCCAACCCGACCGTGCCGCGCGACCCGTACCAGAAGTCGTAGTCGTAGCGGGTCGCTTCCTCCCGCCGGTGGTCCACCACCAGGATCGTATCGGGCAGGTAGAGCACGGCATCGCGCTGGTCGGGGCTGCGTGCGCGCGCCAGGTCGCAGGGTTCGAATTGGAAGACGAGATCATAGCCGAAGGCCCCGTAGAAGCCGAGGTGATGATCGTCCTGCGCGGCGAAGGCCGCCATGGCGGCGCGCAGCACGGTGAAGGCGGTGGGGCGGCGGGAACGGCGTTCCTCGGCGTCCTCGGCCGGTGCCGGGGCGGGGTGGGCCACCAGGGTTGCCGCATCCGGGCCGGATTGCACCGCAACCAGCGGGTCGGCGCGCAGGGCGGCCTCGATCGCCGCGACCAGCACCGCGCCGCGCGGCGTCAGCGCCTGGAAGGTGACCTCGGGGCCGCGCAGGGTCGCGGCCAACGGCGGGTCGCAGAAGCCGATGTCCCAGCGGGTGTAGCGGTCGGGCTGTTCGAAGGAGGAAGCGAAAAGCGCGCCGCGCCGGGCTTCGATTTCACCGATCAAGGGTTCGGCGGCATCGGGGTAGGGCACGCGGGTCGCGCGCCGCATCACGGCGATGCCGGCGGCGGTGCGATAGGTGGCGGAGGTTTCGGACATGGGGCGCGTGATCCTGAGGCCTGGGGGGGGGATCGCGCGGACGGGGAGATGACACAAGGCCGCCCGCGGAGGGGGCGGCGGGGCCTGCGGTCAGTCGCGCAGGGCCAGGCCACCCGGAAGGGGCCAGCGCCAGCGCCGAAGGATGCGGGGCAGGGAGGACATGGGAAGAAAGTGATCCGGGGTGCGGCCGGCTGTCAACAGCGGCTTGCGCGGTGGCCGCAGGCGCGGCATGTCAAAGCGCCCTGCCGGAGACACCTGCCATGACGACCGCCACCCGCCGCACCATCCTGGCGACTGCCGTCGCCGCCCCCTTCATCGCCCCGCGCGCCGGCTGGGCCCAGGCGGGCGCCGTGAAGATCGGCATCCTGCAGCCGATGACCGGCGCATTGTCGCAGGATGGCGAATACGGCCGCATCGGCGCCGAGATCGCCATACGCGAAATCAACGCGGCCGGCGGCATCCGGGGCATGCGCATCGACCCCGTGTTCGGCGATGCGCGCAGCACGCCCGAAGGCGGGGTCGCGGAGGTCGAGCGCATGCAGGCCGAGGGCGTGGTCGGTGTGGTCGGCGGCTTCGCCAGCCCGATCTGCCTCGCGGCCAGCCAGGCGGCGTCGCGCTATGACCTGCCCTATGTCGTCGATGTCGGGGTGTCGGATGCGATCGTCACGCGCGGCCTGCGCAACACCTTCCGCTTCGGCCCTGGGTTCGGTGTCGTCACGCAGACCGCGCTGGACAATCTGGCGGCGCTGAACGATGCCGCCGGCAAGCCCGCGCGCACGGTTGTCGTGGTGCATGAGGATGGGCTGTTCGGCACCGGCCTCGCGCGGTTGATGAACGCCGAACTGCCCAAGCGCGGGTTCGAGGTTCTGGAGACCATCCCCCACCCCTCGCCGTCGCGCGACATGAGCAACGTGGCACTGCGAATCCGCGCGCTGAACCCGGATCTGGTGATCCCGTCGTCCTACTACGCGGAATTCGTGCTGCTGGCGCAGACCATGCAGCAGCGCCGCATCCGGCCCAAGGGCGTCTATGCCGTGCTGAACGGCGCGGCATCGAATTTCCGCTTCGTGCGGGAATTCCCCGAGGCCGCGCAGGCTGTCATGGACTGCAACCACTGGGCCGATCCGCGCAAGCCCGCGACCGCCAGGGTCAAGGCCGCGGTGGAGGCGATGGGTCGGTTCTGGCTGTACAATGTGGCGCTGAACTATTCGGCCGTGCAGTTGATGGCCGATGCGATCGGCCGCGCCGGGCGGGCCGACCGCAACGCGGTGATCGAGGCTTTGGCCGCGACCGGCCCCGATTTCACCAGCCACATCATGCCCTATGGCCCGACCCGCTTCGTCAATGGCCAGAACCAGACGGCAGCGCCGGTCAATACCCAGGTCCAGGGCGGCGACATCAAGGTGATCTTTCCCAATGATTTTGCCGACGCAAGGCCGATCTTTCCCGTAACCGGCTGACGGCATTTGCGGTCCTATCCGCCGGAAATCGTCGCGGAGGTCGTGCTGAACGGCCTGCTGACCGGCAGCGTCTATGGGCTGGTCGCCCTGGGGCTGACGCTGGTCTATGGCGTGCTGCACATCATCAACTTCGCCCATGGCGCGCTGCTGACCGCGGCGATGTTCGGCGTTTTCGTGTTGCATGAGGGTCTTGGCATCGACCCGTACTGGGCGCTGCCGGTGCTGGCACCGGTGTTCTTCGGCTTCGGCTACCTGTTGCAGCGGCTGGTGATCGGGCCGGCGGCGCGCGGGGATGACAGCAATATCCTGCTGGTGACCTTGGGCCTGTCGATCGTGCTGGAGAACCTGTTGCTGGCGGTGTTCCGGTCGGATACGCGCACCGTGCGCATCCCGCTGGCGAACGAGATGCTGGAATGGGGCCCGATGCTGATCCCCGCACCGCGTGCGATCGGCTTCGTGGTCGCCTGCATCGTGGCGCTGGTGCTGTTCCTGTTCCTGGCCCGCAGCACCACGGGCCAGGCGATCCGCGCGGTCGCCAAGGAACGGACAGGCGCCACGCTGGTCGGCATCGATGTGGCGCATATCTACGCCATCACCTTCGGCATCGGCACGGCCTGCCTCGCGGTCGCGGCCTGCCTGCTGCTGCCGTCCTTTTATGTGAACCCGCGGGTCGGCAATGCCTTCGTGCTGGTCGCCTTCACCATTGTCGTGCTCGGCGGCATGGGGTCGGTGCCGGGGGCGCTGCTGGGCGGGCTGTTCATCGGCGTGGTCGAGAGCCTGTCCGGCCTGTATCTCGGCGAATCCCTCGGCCAGATCGGCATTTTCGCCATCTTCATCCTGGTTCTGCTGGTGCGGCCGACGGGTCTTTTCGGCGCAAAGGCGTGAAGGCGATCCTGATCTTTGCGGCCGTCGCGGCCCTGCTGCCGGTTTTCGTCACGGCCAACACGGTGCTGAATTTTGCCGTCTTCACCCTGATCGTGGCGCTGGCGGCGCAGGGGTGGAACATCCTGGGTGGCTTTGGCGGGCAGTACTCCTTCGGCCATGCGGCCTTCTTCGGCATCGGCGCCTATGCCGTGGCGATCCTGCAGATGCGCTATGGCGTGAACCCCTATGCTGCCTTCGCGGCGGGCATCGCGCTGGGTGGCATCGTGGGGGCGGCGATCGGGGCCATGACGTTTCGCGCCGGCTTGCGAGGATCGTATTTCGCCCTGGTGACGTTGGCCTTCGCCGAGGTGTTTCGCGTGCTGGCCAATAGCCTGGCCTTCACCGGTGGGGCGGCGGGGCTGCTGATCCCGCTGGATGTGCGCCCGGAAAACTTCCAGTTCGCATCCCGCGCGGGCTTCTATTGGATCGGGCTTGGGCTGGTGGTGCTGGTGTTGCTGCTGTCGCTGTGGCTGTCGCGGTCGCGGTTGGGCGCGCATCTGGTGGCGGTGCGGGAGAACGAGGCAGCGGCACGCGCGCTCGGCGTCGATATCTTTGCCGTGAAGCTGCAGGCCATCGCCCTGTCTGGGGCCATCACCGCGGCGGCGGGCGGTTTTTACGCACAATACTTCCTCTATATCGACAGCAGCATCGCCTATGGCACCTGGATCTCGGTCGAAGCGCTGCTCGCGCCCATCATTGGCGGCGCGGGGACGGTCTTCGGGCCCGTGATGGGGGCGATCCTGCTGCATGCTCTGGGCGAGGCGACGCGGCACCTGTTCGGCCGGATCCCTGGCGTCGATCTGATGCTGTTCGGCGCCGTGCTCATCCTCGTCGTGCGCTACCCGCCGCGCAATTTGTGGCGGCGCGCATGATCCTGGATGTGCAGGGCGCGACCAAGCGTTTTGGTGGGTTATTGGCGGTGGATTCCGCATCATTCACGGTCGCGGAAGCATCGATCACCGGGCTGATCGGGCCGAATGGCGCGGGCAAGACCACGCTCTTCGCGATGATCGCGGGGTTTGAGACGCCGAGCGCCGGCCGCGTGTTTTTCGCCGGCCGCGACGTGACCGGCCGCACCGCGCATCTGCTGGCGCGCGATGGCCTGGCGCGGACGTTCCAGATCGTGCAGCCCTTTGCCGGCCTGTCGGTGCGGGAGAATATCGCCGTCGGCGCCTTCCTGCGCCACCCGCGCCGCGCCGATGCGCTGGCGGCGGCCGATGCCGTCGCACTCCGCCTGGGTCTTGGGCCGATGCTGGACAGCCAAGCATCTTCGCTGACCGTCGCCGGGCGCAAGCGGCTGGAACTGGCGCGTGCGCTGGCGACCGAGCCGCGGCTGATCCTGCTGGATGAAGTGCTGGCCGGGCTGAACCCGTCGGAAATCCGCGACATCATCCCGGTCATCCGCGGCATACGCGACGGCGGCGTCACCGTGCTGATGATCGAACACGTCATGCAGGCGGTGATGAACCTGTGCGAGACGGTGCATGTCCTGGCGCAGGGCCGCATCATCGCGGCAGGCACGCCGGCCGAGGTCGTGCGCGACCCGGCGGTGATCGAGGCCTACCTCGGCCCCGGTGCCGCCCAGAAATTGGCCGCCCAGAAACTGGCCGCCCAGAAACTGGCCGCCCATGGCTGAGCCGATCCTTTCGGTCCGCGGCATCGTCGCGGGCTATGGCGGCACGTCGGTGCTGGCGGGGGTGGACCTCGACGTGCCGGACGGCGGCATCGTGGCCGTGCTCGGCAGCAATGGCGCCGGCAAGACCACGCTGAACATGGTGCTGTCCGGCATCGTCCGGGCGCGTGCCGGCTCGGTGCATTTCGCCGGGCAGGACATCACCGGCGCCAGCCCCGCCGCCATCGTCGCCGCGGGGTTGGTGCAGGTGCCGGAGGGTCGGAAGATTTTCCCCAACCTCTCGGTGCGGGAGAACCTCGACCTCGGCTGCTATCGCCGCGCCGGGGCGCGCCGGCGGGCGAACATGGCGCGCGTGATGGACACCTTCCCGCGCCTGCGCGAACGCAGCGGGCAGAGCGCCGGCACCTTGTCGGGCGGCGAACAGCAGATGCTCGCGATCGGCCGCGGCATGATGGCCGAGCCGCGGCTGATGATCCTCGACGAACCCTCGCTCGGCCTCTCGCCGCTGCTGGTGGAGGAGATGTTCGCACTGATCCGCAGGCTGAATGCCGATGGCATGACGATCCTGCTGGTGGAACAGAATGTCGCGCAAACGCTGGATATCGCGGATGCCGCGCATGTGCTGGAACAGGGGCGGTTCACGCTATCCGGCACGGCCGATGCGGTGCGCGCCGATGCGGGGCTCGCCCGCGCCTATTTGGGGATGTGACATGACGTCGGTTCGAACGGCAACCCAGCTGATGGCGCAAGCCCCGCCGGCCTGGCTCGATGCATGGGCGGATTTCGCCGCGGCCCGGCCGGTGCTGCCGGACGCCGTCGCGGCCCGCACGCGCCTGGTTCTGCTCGACTGCATCGGCGCCATTGCGGCGGGCGCCGCCGAGCCCGAAATCCAGGCCCTGGCCGCGCGCCTGCCCACCGGCACGGTCGCCGTGCCGGGCCTTTCCGGCGGGTTCACGGCGGCCGAAGCGGCGCTGCTGGGCGGCACCGCCGGCACCATGCTGGAACTGGATGAGGGCAATCAGTTCTGTCGCGGCCACCCGGCGATCCATGCGGTGCCGGCGCTGCTGTCGGTCGCCACCCCCGCCACGACCGTAGCCGACCTGCTGCGCGCGCTGGCGCTGGGGTATGAGGCCGGTGCGCGGGTCGGCATCGCCGGCACCCTGCGCGTGACCATGCACCCGCACGGCACATGGGGTGCGATCGGCGCTGCGGTCGGCGTCGCGTCGCTGCATGGCGCTGACAGGGCCGGCTTCCGCGCGGCCTTCGGGCTCGCATCCTCGCTCGGGCTGTCCACCTCGCGCATGACGATGCTGGAGGGTGCGACGGTGCGCAACGTCTATGCCGGGGTCGCGAACCGCATGGGGCTGCTGGCCTGGGACTTGGCGCAGGCAGGCTTTTCGGCCGAACGCGATGGCGTGGGCATGGTCTTCGGCGAGATCGCCGGCACTGCCTGGGATGCCTCGGCGATGGTCGAGGCGCTGGGCGAGCGTTGGGAGGTCGCACGCAACTACTTCAAGCGCCACGCCGCCTGCCGCTACACCCATGGCGCGCTGGATGCTTTGGAGACGCTGGGGCCGATCGACCCCGCCGAGATCATGTCCATCGATGTCGCGACCTATGTCTGGGCGGCGCAACTGGACCATCCCGAACCCAAGGGGATGCTGGCAGCGAAATTCTCGGTGCCCTTCGCGCTCGCCACGCGCATCATCCAGGGCCATTCGGGCGTGGCCGCGTTTCGCGCGCCCTGGCTGACCGATGCCGCAACGCTGGCCCTCGCGGCGAAGGTGAAGGTGCGGGAGGATGCCGCGCTGACCGCAATGCTGCCCGGCCTGCGTCCCGCGCGCCTTGCCGTGATCCTGCGCGACGGGCGGGTGCTGCGGGCGGAGGCCCTGACCAATCGTGGCGATACCGAAGACCCCTACACGCCTGCCGAGGTCGCGGAAAAATTCATCGACCTGGCCGGCCCGGTCTATGGCAGGCCGCGCGCCGCGGCGCTGCGGGACATGGTGCTCGGCCTTGACGGCGACGCACACATCGGCCCTCTGCTGAACGCCCTGGCGCTGTGATCGATCCCGTCACGCTCGCGGTCCTGAAGGGGCGCCTCGAACAGATCGCCGACGAGATGGACGCGACGCTCTATCGCTCCGCCTTCAACCCGATCATCGCCGAGGCGCGCGACGCCTGCCACGGGCTGTACCATCGCACCACCGGCGACACGCTGGTGCAGGGCACCAAGGGCTTGCCGATCTTCGTGGGTGCCATGTCTTTCGCGGTGCAGGCGGTGATCGAACGCGCGGTGCCGCCGCACCCGGGTGAGACCTGGGCCTTCAACGACCCCTATCTCGGCGGCACGCATTTGAACGACATGCGCCTGGTGCGCCCGCTGTTCCGCGACGGCAAACTCTTCTGCTGGCTGGCGAGTGTCGGGCATTGGCTGGATGTCGGCGGCAATGTGCCGGGCAATTTCAACGCACGCGCCACCGAATCCTTGCAGGAGGGCTTTCGCCTGCCGCCGGTGCGCCTGGTGCGCGATGGTGTGTTGGAACAGGACATCGTCGATATCCTGGCGGCCAATTCGCGCACGCCGCAATCGAATTGGGGCGATCTGAACGGGCAGTTGAACGCGCTCGACCTCGGCGAGCGACGGCTGCACGCGCTGCTGGATGAACACGGCGAGGCGGTGGTGGACGAGGCTTTTGCCGCCCTGCTCGACCGCGCCGAGGCGCTGATGCGGGCGACGCTCAAACTGCTGCCGGATGGGCGCTATTCCTTCGAGGACTACCTCGACAACGACGGCATCACCGACGAGCGGCTGACCATCGCGCTCGACATGACGATCAGCGAAGGGGAGGCGCTGCTCGATTTCTCGCGCTCCTCGCCGGCCTGCCAGGGGCCGCTGAACATCGCGCGCTCGACCGCGATCGCCTGCTGCTACGTCGCGCTGAAACACGCTTTTCCGACGGTGCCGGCCAATGCCGGGGTGCTGCGGCCGATCGGCTTCACCATACCCGATACGTCGCTGCTGGGCGTCTGCGCGCCGCGCCCGGTGGGGGGCTACACGGAAACCATCCTGCGGGTGATCGGCGTGGTGTTCGGCGCGCTGGCGCAGGCCGATCCGTCGCGCGCGACGGCAGCCCCATTCGGCACCATCAATGCGCTGTCGATGGCGGGCCACCGGGCCGACGGCAGCCGCTTCGTGCTGTTCTCCTTCTTCGGCGGCGGCATGGGCGGCAATCCGCTGAGCGACGGGTTGAACCACGCGAACAATCCGATCAGCACGGCGACCATGCCGCCGGCGGAAATCCTGGAAAGCCAATGCCCGGTGATGTTCACCCAATGGGCGCTGCGCCCGGACAGCGCCGGGGCCGGCGAACATCGCGGCGGCTACGGGGCGATCTATGAGATCGAGGCCCTGGCGCCCGGCATCACCGAGGTCTTCCTGCTCGGCGAGCGCGGCCGCCATGCGCCGGTTGGTGTGCTCGGCGGTGGGCCGGCCGCGCTGAACAAGTTCTCATGGCAGACCGACGAGGGCTGGGCCTGCCCGCCCATGGCCAGCAAGATCGCCGGCGTGCGCATCGCGCAGGGTCGCCGCATCCGGCTGGAAACCCCCGGAGGCGGCGGCTGGGGCGACCCCCAGAAACGCGATCCGGAAGCGGTCGCGACCGACCAACGCCACGGGCTGCAATCATGATCGTCGGCGTCGATGTCGGTGGCACGTTTACGGATCTGTTCCGCTTCGATCCGGCAACCGGGCAGTTCGAGGTCGCCAAGGTGCCGTCCAATCGGGGCGACGAGGCGGCGGGATTCCTCGCCGGCCTCGATGCCGTCGGCGGCGCCGCCGAACTCGCCGCCATCGTGCATGGCACCACCGTCGGCACCAATGCGCTGCTGGAACGCAAGGGCTGCCGGCTGGGCGTCATCACCACCGATGGCTTTGCCGATGTGCTGGAGATGCGACGTCGCGACCGGCCGCAGACCTGGGGCCTCTGGGGCGATTTCAGGCCCATCGCGGAACGGCATCTGCGCCTCGGCGTTCCCGAACGCGTGCTGGCCGACGGCAGCATCCGCACCCCGGTCGATCTGGATGCCGTGCGCGCGGCGGCCCGAAAACTGATCGACGCAGGCTGCGAGGCCTGCGCCATCGTCTTCATCAACGCCTATGCCAATGGCGCGAACGAGGCCGCTGCCGCCGCAGCCGTGCGCAGCCTCTGGCCCAACCCGCATGTCAGCGTGTCATCGGAGATTCTGCCCGAGATCCGCGAATTCGAACGTGCCTCGACCACCGCGCTGAACGCCTATCTGCAACCGAAGGTCGCCGACTACATCGCGCGGCTGGATGCGGCGCTGGCGACACGGAATTTCACCGGCCGCTTTCATATCGTGCAATCGAACGGCGGCGTGATGCCGACGGCGGCGGCCCAGAAATTCCCGGTGCGGACGGCGTTGTCCGGGCCGGCCGCCGGGGTGATCGCCGCCGCCGCCATCGCGCGCGCCGCGGGCTTCCCCAACGTCATCACCGGCGATCTGGGCGGCACATCCTTCGACGTATCGCTGGTGGTCGATGGGCAGATGGCGCTGGCGGCCCAGGCGACGATCGATTTCGGCCTGGTCATCCGCAACCCGATGATCGAGATCACCACCATCGGCGCGGGCGGTGGCTCCATCGCCTCGGTCGATGCGGGGGGCCTGTTGCAGGTCGGGCCGGAAAGCGCCGGTTCGCGCCCCGGTCCCGTCGCCTATGGCCAGGGTGGGACGCAGCCGACCCTGACCGACGCCAACATCGTGCTCGGCCGCATCAATGCCGAACGGCCCATCGGCGGTGCGCTGGCGCGGCTGGATGTGGCGGCGGCGCGCGCCGCCATTGCGGAACACGTGGGCGACGCGCTGGGGCTCGACGCGATGGCCGCGGCCGAGGCCATCGTGCGCGTCGCCGATGCCCGGATGGCCGGCGCGATCCGCCTGGTTTCCATCGAACGCGGGCACGACCCGAACGCCTTCGCCCTGCTGCCCTTCGGCGGCGGCGGCGCGCTGCACGCGGGCGCGCTGATGCTGGAATGTGGGCTGGCGGCGGCACTCGTGCCGCGCTTTCCGGGGGTGACCTCGGCCTTGGGCTGCATCATCGCCGATGTGCGGCACGACCGGGTGCGGACGCTGAACCTCAACCTTGATGGGCTGGATGCCGCGGCACTGTCGGCCCGCCTGGCGGAGGAGGGCCAGGCCGCCTTCGCCACCGCCGATGCCGCGGGGATTCCCGTGACCGGCATCGAGGTCGTCTTCGAACTCGACATGCACTACGCCGGGCAGACGCATACCGTGCCGGTGCCGCTGCCGGTGGCCCTGGGCCAACCGGTCACAGCGGGGCTGGTCCGCGCCGCCTTCGAGGCCGGCTACGGCCGCGCCTTTTCCCGCCTGCTGCCCGGCATCCCCGTGCGGATCGTGACGCTGCGCACCGCCGCCATCGGCCGCCGCCCGCCCTTCGATCTGGCAGCCCTGGCCCCCGCCGCCGGCGGCAGCCTTGCCAACGCCGCCCGCGGCACCCGCCCGGCCTGGTTCGCCGGGCGTTGGCAGGAAACCGCCATCTGGTCGAGACTGGACCTGCCGACCGGCGCCGTGGTGCCCGGCCCTGCCATCCTGGAACAGCCGGATGCGACGCTGGTGGTGAACCCGGGGCTGGCCGCGCGCGTCGATGGCTTCGGCAACATCATCCTGGAGCGTGCCCCATGACCGATGAGATCATTGCCGCCAGCCAGACCGCCCTGCTGATCTGCGACCTGCAGAATGATTTCCTGCACCCCGAGGGCGCCTATGGCCGCGCGGGGCTGGCGAACAGCCACATCGGCGCCCTGCCGGCCCGGTTGCTGCCCTATGCCCGCGCCCTGGCGGCGGCGGGGGGCTGCGTCATCTCGACGCATTTCACCCTGGTGCCGGACCGGGAAGGCGAGCCGATGATGGACCCGCATCTGAAGCGGCTGCGGCCGTTTCTGGCGCGCGGCGACTTCGCACCGGGGTCCTGGGGCCAGGCGCTGGTCGATGAATTGCGGCCGGTGCATTTTTCGATCGAGAAGGTGGCCTATTCGGCCTTTCACATGTCGCGGCTGGAATGGCTGCTGCGCAAGGCCGGCATCCGGCGGATCGTGGTCAGCGGCATCGTGACCAATGGCGGCGTGTCCTCGACCGTGCGGGATGCGCATGTGCGGGAATTCGCGCCCACCGTGCTGTCGGATGGCTGCGCCGCCTTCAGCGTCGAATTGCACGAGACGGCCATCGCAGCGCTCTGGCCGATCGCACGGGTGATGACGGTGGCCGAGGCGATGGCCGAGATCGCATGACGGTGTGTGTCGCGCCCTCGGCGGGCTTCGTTCCTGCCGCGCATGTGCCGGTGGTGATCATCGGCGCGGGGGCGGCTGGTCTCTGCGCCGCGCTGGCGGCGGTCGAGGCGGGGGCCGAGGTCGTGGTGATCGAACGCGACCCGGTGCCGCGCGGATCGACCAGCCTGTCGGCCGGGCTGATCCCGGCGGCCGGCACGCGTTTCCAGGCGGTGCGCGGCATCGCCGATGATCCGCGGCGCTTCGCCGCCGACATCCAGCACAAGGCGAAGCACCGCGCCGATCCGGCGGTGGTCACCGCCGTCGCCAGCGGGGCCGCGCCCGCCATCGAATGGCTGGCGGACCGGCATGGGCTTGCCTTTTCGGTGGTGCATGATTTCGACTATCCGGGCCATTCGGCGCGGCGGATGCACGGGCTGGCATCGCGCTCGGGCCTCGACCTGGTGGACCATCTTCGGGCGGCGGCCGAACGGGCCGGCATCACCATCCTGACCAATACCCGCGCCGACCGGCTGTTCGTGGACGGCGCTGGCCGGATACGCGGCGTCGAGACGCAATCGGGGGAAAGGATCGGCTGCGATGCGCTGGTGCTGGCCTGCTGCGGCTATGGCGGCGATCCGGCCCTGGTCGCGGAACACATCCCAAGCCTGGCCGGGGCGATCTATTTCGGCCATCCCGGCAACCAGGGCCATGCGCTGCGCTGGGGGCAAGCGCTGGGGGCGGGGCTGCGCGACATGACCGGGCACCAGGGGCATGGCTCGGTCGCCCATCCGGCGGCGATCCTGATCACCTGGGCGGTGATCACCGAGGGCGGCTTCCAGGTGAACACCGCAGGCTCACGGTTCTGGGATGAATCCCAGGGCTATTCCGAATCGGCCGAGGCCGTGCTGGCCCAGCCCGGCGGCATCGCCTTCGACATTTTCGACGCCCGGATCGCCGGCATTGCCCGCCAGTTCGAGGATTTTCGCGCGGCCGAAGCCGCCGGCGCGATCCTGTCCGCCGATACCCCCGAAGGGTTGGCCGCGCGGCTGAACCTGCCCGGCCTGGCCGCCACCATGGCCGCGGTCGATGCCGACAAGGCCCGCGGTGCGAGCGACGCCTTTGGCCGCGACTGGTCCGGTCGCGCGCCGCTGGTTGCGCCATTCCACGCGGTGCGGGTCACGGGCACGCTGTTCCACACCCAGGGCGGGTTGGCGGTGGATGGCGCGGCCCGGGTGCTGCGCGCCGATGGGACGGCCTTCCCCAATCTTTTCGCCGCAGGGGGCGCCGCCTGCGGCGTCAGCGGGCCGGAGGCGGGCGGCTACCTGTCCGGCAATGGGCTGCTGACGGCGGTTGTGCTGGGACGGATCGCCGGTCAAAACGCCGCATGATCCTCGGCATCGGCAACGACATTGTGGATATCCGAAGGATCGAGCGTACGCTGGAGCGGCACGGTGCGCGCTTCATCGAACGCATCTTCACCGCGACCGAAATCGCCCGTGCCGAACGCCGTCCGATCACCCGCCTCGGCACCTATGCCAAGCGCTTCGCCGCCAAGGAGGCCTGTTCCAAGGCCCTCGGCACCGGCATGAGCAGGGGCGTTTACTGGCGCGACCTGGGTGTGGTGAACCTGCCGTCGGGCAAGCCGACGCAGAAATTGACCAACGGCGCGGCCAAAGCGCTGGCCCGCCTTGTTCCCGCCGGACATGAACCTCATATCCACCTGACCATCACCGACGATGGCGGCATGGCTCAAGCCTTTGTCATCAT
>JBBRWI010000009.1:0-37738 GCA_038249305.1 Acetobacterales bacterium | reverse complement strand
TGCTGTCGCTGCGCTGGCTGTTGCAGCGGGCGACGGAGGACTGATGTCCAACACGCTGCTCATGGTGCTGCTGGCGGGCGGCGCGGCGGGGCTTCTGACGCTTTTGGCAGCGGGGTTGCTGGCGGCGGAGGCGTCGCGGCGCGATCTTTCCCAAAGGGTGCAGCACGCCATTCGCGCCGACGTGGTCGGGGCGGTCAAATCGGCCCCGACGCTCGGCGGCCTGCTGCACAGCGGTCTGCTCGGGTTCGGCAGAACGCTGCGCGATTCAACCGTGTTTTCCGGCGCCGCCGCGACCGATCTGGAACGCGCCGTCATGGGCGCGGGGTTGGATCCACGCCGCGCCGTCCCGATGGCGATCGCGGGCAAAGTCCTGCTCATGCCGCTTTGCCCGTTACTGGCCTACGGCGTCACCGTGCTCGCGGGGTTCGATGGCCCCGTGCGCTTTTTGGTCATCGCCTTTGCCGCGGTGTTCGGGATGCTGCTGCCGAACTGGATCCTGGGCTGGTTCCGGTCCAACCATCAGGCCGCCCTGCGGCGCGGCTTGCCGGATGCGCTTGACCTTCTGGTCGTCTGCACCGAGGCGGGGCTTGGCCTGGAGAGCGGTGTGGACCGCGTCGCCGCCGAGATGCGCACATCGGACCCGTCGATCGCCTCGGAGTTCTTCGCGCTTGGTCAGGAACTGCGGATCACCTCTGACCGCGCGACGGCCCTCATGCGTTTTGCTGAACGTACGGAGCTGGAGCCATGGCAACGCCTCGCCAGAACGCTGGCCCAGACCCTTCGCTACGGCACGCCGCTCGGCCAGTCGCTGCGGACGCTGGCTTCCGAGATGCGCAACGATCGCGTCATGAAAATGGAAGAAAAGGCGGCGCAGTTGCCGGCGCTCATGACGATCCCGATGATCATGTTCATCCTGCCTTGCCTGTTCATCGTGCTGGTTGGTCCGGCGGCGATCCAGGTCCTGAACACGTTCGGAAACTGACGTGATCCCTTCGCCGCGGCAGACCGCTGACGAAACCGGAGATACGCACGTGAATGACGGCTTTGTGGCGGCGCGCGGCGTGGACGGGCAAAATGGCTTTGCCCGGTTCAGGAAAAGCCTGGCCTACGACGCGCTGACACGACTGCCGCTGATCTTTTGGTTCGTCCTGACGGGGTGGGTCATGGTGAACAGGTTGGTTGCCGACCTGGCCGCGGCCCCCGCCATCGATGCGGCGCTAGCATTGGACGCGATTGCCCGGTCGAGCGCGATTGCGTTCATCCTCTTCGTCATCCTGGTGCTGATGGTGCGACGGCCCGCCATCGCGCGCGCCGCGGGCTTGCTGCCGCGGCTTGTGGCGCTCGGCGGCGCGTTTTCCATAACCATTTTCGGGCTGCTGCCGCCGGTCGCGCATTCGCCTGCGGTTTCCGTGGTGTCGCTGGTCCTCATGCTCGGTGGCTACGCCTTCTCGTGTTATGCAGTGATGCATCTGGGGCGTTCGCTCAGCCTGATGGCCGAGGCGCGCAAACTTGTCATGACAGGCCCTTACGCCTGGGTGAGGCACCCGCTTTATGCTGCGGAGGCCGTGGCGTCGCTTGGTGTGTTGTTGCAGTATCTGTCACCCGCCGCTGCCGCCCTTTGGGTGGTGCACATCGCCTTGCAGCTTGGTCGCATGCATTATGAGGAACGGGTCCTCCGCGACACCTTTGTGGAGTACGATGATTATGCGCGGCGCGTCGCGCGGCTCGTCCCTGGGGTTTACTAATCATTCGAACCGCCGCGTGCAGGCGCACCATGGCGGCGACAGCGTTGCGAAGGTCGCATCACCATCCCCGCATCGCCACGCGGGCGCCTCGATTTACCGTTTTGACGCCATGGGTGGCCCACGTCTCTTTAAAAATCTTTGCCTGTAAACAGGCGCTTGAGGCCGACTCACGCTTGGTGTAAAATTGTCATCAAACGGTCTGAAGGCGGGTTAAGGTGGCTGAAACTTCGTTACCGGGCCGCCGACATAAGGGAGGTCCATGCCTTCGCAGCGCCGCGCCCGCGCGGGCATTCGCATTGAGACGATGGCTTGGACTTTACTCCGCCGGTGCGCGAGATCTCAACCAAGCCCTCGCGCAGCACTCCAACGACCGTAACGGGCCAGCCGGACGTACCGATTATCCCATTTTGCGCAAATAAGCGGCTGCCCTGCCATGAACATTCGTCAGGCTCGTGAGATCTTTGCAAAGTTCGGCGCTCATTTGCGCAGCGACGACGTGGTGGAACTGCGCCATGCATGGATTATGCTCGCTAAACAATACCATGTGCGAGCGGCCAGCGACGACACCCACGAACGGGCTATGGCGGAAATCAATGCGGCCTATGACCTGCTCAAGGCAAATCCAGAAAAAGCAAAATCCGGCGGGATCACGACTGACGATCCTCGTATTCGCGGCGTCTGCGTTTGGGCCTGGGCCGGGCATTCCGGAACCGGTCTACCGCCCAGCGATCGGATTGAAACGGCTGATGAGCGCGACATCAACTACGTAAGGCGGCGTATTTGGCAGCTTTCAGGCCATTCGAAGGAACAATGGTCGATCTGGAGCTTTGACGGCCGACGCTTCATGCCGCCGCTTGCCGTTTATGGAACAAAGTCGATTTTTGACCAAATGGCGGGCTTGGCACTACAATGTACGCGGGTTGGCTTCCGCCGGCCTCGCGCAGTATTCGTACAAAAACTTGGGTTGGACTGGCCCGATTTACTTTTGATTCATTCAGATGGTATGGGATTTTCTGGTATTCCACTTAGACATAATGGCGGTGAAATGCCATCAAGAGATCAGGCATTCGTGAGCAGGCTTCCATCTATTCTTGATGCTTTGAAGCCAGAAGGCCCTCCCACTTAATTTTTACTAATTTCTTGCGGAAATGCTTCCCGGCAGCGCGGCGTGGTTGCCGTTCCTCTTCCGCCTGAAATCAAAGTGGCGCCAACACGGCTGCGCCAGAACGACTGCGGCCGCCGAACCCGTCAACCGCGCAATGTTCCTCCGGTGGTACGGATGCTATTGCAACGCGAAAATTAAAATGCAAACTCCCTTAAGATTTTCGCGAGAGGTAAAACATGGTCAATGCACCCTCGTTCAGACTGCCGTCAAACTTCAAACTGCCCTTAGCGAAAGATGATGGCGCATCGGGTACCGAAGATCGGATCGGCTATATCGCGATCATCGACCTGATGGCCAACGACAAGGGCGGGGGCGCGGTCACCTTCTACGGCATCGGCCAGACCGACCCGGCCATCGCATCCACCACCGGCCTCACCGCCCTTGGCGCCACCATCCGGGTCTTGGCTGACGGCACCATCTCCTACGACCCGACCGACCCCGTGGCGGCGGCGCGGTTGCAGGGGCTCTCCGCGGGCACGACCATCGACGACACCTTCACCTACACGATCCGCCTGCCAAGTGGCGTGCTCAGCGTCGCCACGGTGGTGGTGACCGTGATGGGCATGAACGACGACGCGGCGATCAGCGTGGCGGGCGGCGACACGGCCAGCGGGCAAGTGGTCGAGGACGGCACCACCGCGACCGCCGGCACCTTGTCCTTCACCGACGTTGACCTGGCCGACGTACACACTGTCGCAGTGGCGTCCACCCCGGCCGGCACCCTGGGCGCGTTGACGGCAAGCAAGACCGCCGACACCAACGGGTCAGGCACCGGCGGGACGGTCGCCTGGAATTACACCGTGGACAACAGCGCGATCCAGAACCTGGCCGAAGGCGAGAGCAAAGTAGAAACCTTTACCGTCCAATTGTTCGATGGCACCTCCACCGTCGCCCAAACCGTGACGGTCACCGTCTCCGGCACAAACGATGTCCCGACAGCGGTGGGCGATGTTGTCGCGGTGAACGAGGACGCGACCACCGACGACCTCACGGCAGTCCTGCTAAGCAACGATACCGACGTGGACAACGGCGCGATCCTATCGATCCTGTCGGTCGGCGAGGCCTCGTTCGGCACCTTGTCACTGACAACCGAGGGCCTGACCTACACCGCCGATGCCGCACTGCTCGACGCATTGGCGGCCGGCGCGACGACGACCGACACCTTCGCCTACACGGTCCGGGACGAGTTCGGTGCGAGCAGCACCGCCACCGCACTGGTGACGATCACTGGCGTGAACGACGCGCCGGATGCCGTGGACGACAGCACGAGTACATTCGAAAACGCTGCGATCACGATCAACGTCCTCAGCAATGATACAGACGTGGACGGCGATGTTGTCAGTGTGCTGGCCTTGTCCGGCGCGACCAGTTCGCTCGGGGCGTCGCTCATCATCAATGCGGTGGGCAAGGTCGCGTACGACCCGACCGCATCGGCGACGCTCGCGGCGTTGACCTCCGGACAGAGCCTGGTGGACAGCTTCACCTACACCGTGACGGACGCGTATGGCGCGACGGCCACTGCGACGGTCAACGTGACCGTCTCGGGCGCGTCGAGCGGTTTCGACATCAACACCGTCGGCTACTACGACATGCGCCGAGGCTTTGGCACCGCAGGTTCGATCACGCCGATCGAAGACGCGGGGATGCTCGCGGTCAATCTGGACACGCTGTCGGTGGCCGAGCTTTCGACGGTGGATGCGCTGTTCATCACCAACAGCAGCAACACCGGCTATGGCCTGGAGTACCAGACAGCACTGCCGCAGATTGCCAACTTCGTCTTCAACGGCGGCGTGCTGATCTTCCACGATCGCCGCGCGGAGGGTGCCGAAGCGCTGCTGCCGGGCATCGGCGAAACCAGGATCACCCGCCTCTTGGGCGTCGAAATCGATTTCGTCGACGATCTCGGGCTTATCGCCCAGGGTCCGGCCGGGACGCTTACTGACGACAGCCTGGACGACGGTGATTTCTCCTATCACGGTTTCGTGGTGGAGGGGACCTTGCTCGATCAGGCTGTGCCGATCCTAACCACTGACCATCCGAACCAAGTCGTGACCTTCGCCTATACCTATGGGCAAGGCGCGGTCGTTTACTCGACGGTCCCGCTGGATGACTATCTCGACGGGTTCAACAGCCTCGACCCGATCATGCTGGTCTATGCCACGAACCTGCTTTCCGCCTTCGACAGCGGCAACAACATCTTCGGCTGAAGCCGCGCGCGGCGCGCGCCCGGGCGCCGTCAGTACCGCCGGCGGCGTTCCTGCGCCTCCACCCGGCGCATATCGACCAAGACCGCCTAATCCTCATGCCGCGTCGGCGACCAGCCGATCGCGGTGCCGCGTTCGATCGCACGGTGCACGTCCGGCGCCGCACTCGGCAGCACGAGGTGGAAGGCGATCATGTCCTGCTTGAACCCAGCCGGCAGGTCCGATCGCACCACCAGCGGCCCGTTCTCCGCAGGTCCGACATCTTCAGCAGGGCCTTGTCCACCGCGGCGCGCAGCGCGCCGCGGGAAAAGCCCTGGGAACCGTCGCCCTGCCCGCGGGCCCAGGCGACCCCCGCGTCGAACTGCCGTCCCACCATCGCGACCATTGCCTGTTCGTGGCCACCGGCAAAACCGGTGCGGCCAAAGAACTGGCCCGGGTTGATGCCGGCACCGCGCAACTCCGACCGCGGGATCAGATAGCCGCTGGCCGAATTTGGGGCTGACCAGGCCATCGCCTTGCCACGCATCTATTCCAGGCTGGTGATGCCGCTATCGGCACGCACATACATCGCGGCGCCATAGGACGTGCTGCCGTGGGCCTCCCGCGTCACCAGCAGGGGTTCGACGCCGCCATTGGTGTCCATCCGGGTCGCCGCTTGGGCTGCCGGCGACATGTAGGACGCTTCCAACCGCTTCACGGATAATCGGCGGCGAAGAACAGCCGGACCGGGGTGCGGAAATTCTCCTCCAATACGCGGCGGTAGCCGTTGTAGCGGCCGAGGCGGCCTGCCTCGTTCTCGCCCCCCAAAACGCAGCACCGGCACCTGGTCGGCCCAAGGCTGGCGGCCGGCCGGCGGCATCGGAAAGGTTTCGACCTGCGCCCGCAGCGAAAGGAACGGCTGCAATCAAGGTGGCCAGGCTGCGACGATACATCGATATGGCTGGGGCTTGATCGAGCGGATCTGGCCACCCACGGCCCGACCTTCCAAGTGGCGCCTTTCCATCGACCCGAGGCACCCGCATTCTTGCATGATACGTGACCGTTACGCGGTGATCGGCGGCGGAATCAACAGTGCCGGCATCGCCCGCGATGCCGCGGGCCACGGCCTATCCGTCCTGTTGGTGGAATGGGCGACCTGGGGGCCACAGGGGCGTGAGCCCACAGCGGCGCTGGCCGTATCAGTGCAGGGCACCGTCCTGCAATTGCTGGCGTCGCTTCGGGAGACATACTGGCGTTGCGTAAGTCTCGCGAGGGATGGCAAGCCGCCTGCCATCTGGCCTCAACAAAGATCGGCGGCCGGGGCGCCCGACCGCCGCAATCCTCAGCGACGAATGCCCAAGCGCCCGATCAGGCTCTCGTAGCGCTTCTGGTCCTTTCGCTTCAGGTAATCCAACAGCCCACGCCGCTGTCCGACCAGGACCAACAGGCCGCGACGGCTGTGGAAGTCCTTGGGGTGGGCCTTGAGGTGTTCGGTCAGGTACGTGATCCGGCCGGAAATCAGGGCGACCTGGACCTCCGGGCTGCCGGTGTCATTCGCCTTGGTCTGGTAGTCTTTGACGACCGCCGATCGGGCGGCCAAATCCATCGACATCGCGTTATCCTTCGCGTTCAGGGTTAACCTTCGCCCTGGCCACCCATCCAGCGTTCGGGGAGCAACATGCCCCCGTCCAGCCGGCACAGGCCCAACAAGCGCTCCCCCGCCATCACGCGGACCAGGCCCCCTTCGGGGCTGGCGTCGCTCGGAATGCGGCCCATGAACGCGACAAGGCTCATCGCCTCGCCATGTTGGAGCCGCATGGCCTCTCCTGCGGTCGCGGCCAGTGCCGGGATGTCGGCCAGCGCGGTCGTCACCGGCAGGAGAAGGTCCGGGGAAGGAGGCGGCGTATCGCCGGAAACCATCAAAGAGTCCAGCGTCACTGCCATGCTTTCCAAAAAAGGGCCGACCCGCAGGCGGCGCAGGGCGGCAATATGCCCGACGGTGCCGAGGGCGCGGGCCAGGTCGCGCGCGAGCGAGCGCATGTAGACGCCCTTGCCCGACCGCACATGGAAGATCGCGGTATCGGCGTCCGGGCGTTCGAGCAGGTCGAATTCATCCACCCGCGCGGGGCGCGAGGCGATCTCGACCGCCTGGCCGGAACGCGCCAGATCATAGGCGCGCTCGCCACCGATCTTGATCGCGGAATACTGCGGCGGGATCTGCATGATGTCGCCACGAAAAGCCGCCAATGCGCCGCGGATCGCCGTATCCGTCGGCCTGGCGTCGGAGGTCTCGATCACCACGCCATCGCTGTCGTCGGTGTCACGTGCCTCACCGAAATGCAGCGTAAAGCGATAGATCTTGGTCGCATCCATCGCATAGGGCACGGTCTTCGTCGCCGCGCCAAAAGCCAGCGGCAACACGCCGGTCGCCAGCGGGTCGAGCGTGCCGCCATGCCCCACCTTCTGCGCCTGGAAGGCGCGCTTGACCTTGTTGACCACATCGGTCGAACCCATGCCGCCCGGCTTGTCGATCACCAGCCACCCGTCGAGGGCGCGGCCCTTGGGCTTGCGTTGAAAACGGGGGGGCATCAGGAGGCATCCAGTGGCAAGGGGCGCGGCCGCCCGGCATCGTCCAGGGCGGCAAGGGTGAAGACCGCCTGGGTCACGTCGTCGGATCCGGTTCGTTCTTGGCCAGCAGGTCGCGCAGCACCTCCGGCTGCTTCATCAGCAGATCCATCTTCAGCGCGTAATCGGGCGCCGTATCGGGCTGAAAATGGAGCTGCGGGGCGAATTTCAGCCGCACCGCCTGCGACACCGCATGCCGCAGATGCGGCTGTTCGGCATGCAGCAGTTTCAGCAGTTCATTCGAAACGGGCTTGCCCAATGCCGCGACGAACACCGTCATATGCTTGAGGTCGGGCGAGGCCCGGACCTCGGTCGCGGTCAGCGCGATGCCATCGAGCGCCGGGTCACGGAACTCCCCGCGGGTAAAGACGGCGGAAAGCGCGTGGCGCACTTCTTCGGCGACCCGCAGCATACGCTGGGACGGGCCCGCATCGGCGGCGCGTTTGGCCATGGTGGTGGTGTTCCCTGGAATGACGGCGCCCCGAAGCCGGGGCGCCGCGCGCCGCTACAGCGTGCCGGCGACCGTCTCGACCTCGTAGCACTCGATCTGGTCGTCCACGCGGATATCGTCGTAGCGCATGAAGCCCATGCCGCATTCGTAGCCGTTGGTGACTTCCTTCACGTCGTCCTTGAAGCGCCGCAGGGTCGAGAGTTCGCCCTGGTGGATCACCACGCCCTCGCGCAGCAGACGGACGCCGCAGCCGCGACGGACCACGCCCTCGGTCACGCGGCAGCCGGCGACATTGCCGATGCGCTTGACCTCGAACACCTGAAGGATCTGCGCATAGCCCAGGAACTTTTCGCGCTGGACCGGGGCCAGCTTGCCGCGGACCAGCTTTTCGATGTCGTCCGCGACCTCGTAGATGATCGAGTAGTAGCGGATGTCCACGCCATCGCGCTGCGCCATCTCCCGCGCCTGCACCGTGGCGCGGACGTTGAAGGCGACGACCACGGCATCCGATGCCTTGGCGAGTTGGATATCGCTTTCGGTGATCTGGCCGACGGCACTGTGCAGCACCCGGACCTTGACCTCGTCATTGCCGATCTTGCCCAGGGTGACGCCGATCGCCTCGGCGCTGCCCTGTACATCGGCCTTGACGACGCAGGTGACTTCCTTCTGCGCGCCGGCCTGGATGCGGGCGAGCATTTCAACCAGCGTGCCACGGCTGGCGCCGGCGGCATTGACCGCCTTCTCGCGCAGGCGGGCCTGGCGAAATTCGCTGATCTCCCGCGCGCGGGCTTCGTTCTCGACCGCGATGAAGGTCTCCCCGGCCGATGGCACGCCCGACAGCCCGAGGATTTCGACCGGGAACGACGGCCCGGCTTCCTTCACCGTCTTGCCCTTGTCGTCCACGATCGCGCGCAGGCGGCCCCACTCGGCGCCGGCCACGACGATGTCGCCCTGCTTCAGGGTGCCCTTCTGGACGAGTACGGTCGCGACGGCGCCGCGGCCCTTGTCCAGGCGGCTTTCGATGACCGTGCCTTCGGCCGCGCGATCGATCGCGGCGCGCAGGTCCAGCACCTCGGCCTGCAGCAGGATGGATTCCAGCAACTTGTCGAGGTTGGTGCCCTGGGTCGCGCTGACCAGCACCACCTGGGTTTCACCGCCCAGGTCTTCCACGACGATGTCGTGGCTCAGCAGTTCCTGCTGCACGCGCGCCGGGTTCACGCCCGCCTTGTCGATCTTGTTTACTGCCACGATGATCGGCGCATTCGCCGCCTTGGCGTGGCGAATGGCCTCGATCGTCTGCGGCATCACGCCGTCATCGGCCGCGACCACCAGCACCACCATGTCGGTGACCGAGGCGCCGAGGGCGCGCATCGAGGTGAAGGCCTCATGGCCCGGCGTGTCGATGAAGGTGACGCGGTCGCCCGAAGACAGCTTCACCTGATAGGCGCCGATGTGCTGGGTGATGCCACCGGCCTCACGGCCAGCCACATCGGTCTTGCGCAGCGCATCGAGCAGACTGGTCTTGCCGTGGTCGACGTGGCCCATGATGGTCACGACCGGCGGGCGCGGCACCATGGTGGCGTCGACGTCCACGACGCCTTCCAGCCCGATTTCGACATCGCTGTCGGCGACGCGCTTCACCCGGTGGCCGAATTCCTGCACCACGAGTTCGGCGGTGTCGGCATCGATGCTCTGCGTCAGCGTCGCCATGACACCCATGCGGAACAGTGACTTGACCACCTCGCCACCACGCGCGGCCATGCGGTTGGCAAGTTCCTGCACGGTGATGACTTCCGGCACCACCACGTCGCGCACAACGCGGACCTGGTCCGACCGTAGCCGGGCCAGTTCGGCCTGGCGGCGTTCGCGTTCACGGGCGCGACGCAGCGAGGAGATCGAGCGGGACCGTTCGTCCTCGCCCTCGATCGCCGCATTCACGTCCACGCGCCCGCTGTCACGACGCCCGGCGGACGCGGGCGTCGTCTTGCGGACCGGCGGCGGCGGCATGCGCTTGCCGGCGGGGCCGACCGGCATGCCGCCCGCACGGCGCGGCGGGCCGCGTCGTTCGTCTTCTTCCTCGTTCGGCGCGCGGGCGCGCAAAGTCAGCTTGGCAGCGGCCGAACCGGGGGCGGCGGGGGCAGTGGTGGCGGCCGGGCGGCGGGCCGGGACTGGCGCCTGGCCCACGGCGCCGGCGGCGATCGGGCGGGCCGGGGCGGCACGCACAGGGCTGCCGGGCAGGTCGGTGGCCGGGGCGGCTTGCACGACAACATCGGGCGGCGGCGCCGCGACGGCCGGGGTTGCGTCTTCCGCCTGTTCCGGCGCGGGGGCGCCGGTGGCGCGGGCCAGGGCTGCCCCTATATTCGCGCGCTTGGTCACCTCTGCCTGGGCGCGGCGGGCGTCCTCGGCGGCGCGCGCGTCCTCCTCGGCCTGGCGGCGATCGTCCTCGGCGCGACGGGCGGCTTCCTCGGCGGCGGAGCGGACCATCAACGCCTGCTGCTCGCGCACCTCGCGCTCGCGCTGGGCCTGGACCCGGCGCTGTTCGTCCAGCACGCGCTGGCGGGTGGCCAGTTCGGCGGCCGTCAGCGGGCGCCCGGTCGTGGGGGCCGCGGGGCGCGGGGCGGCGGCGATGACCGGTGCGGCGGCACCGGGCCGGGGTGCGGCGGGAACGGCAGGGCGGGAGCCCTGCGACGGCACCATCACCTGCGGCCCGCCCGGGCGTGCCGGCGTGCTGACGACGCGCTTCTTCAGCACCTCGACCTGCACCGCCTTGCTGCGGCCATGGCTGAAGGACTGACGGACCGTGCCGCCATCGACTGTCTTGTTGAGTTCCAGGCGACCGCTGGGCCGAAGGCTCAGCTTGTTCTTGGTCGTATCCTGGTCGTTCTGATCGCTCATCCGTCCGCCTGGCAACAAGGTCATCGTCAAACTGTTCCGGGGACACCGGGGCTGCCGGCGATGCCGGCCAACCTCTGCGCCTCGGTTGCGATGGAACCGGCCAATCGACCAGGCGCCACCGCCACATGCACCGCCTGGTCACGCCCGAACACCGCGCCCAATTCGGCGGCGGGGAGCGGTGTGACCACCGGCACGTCGCGTCTGCCGAGCAGACGATCGCGTTCGGCCAGACTGCCGTCCGCGGCTTCCACCAGCAGGCCGACCCGACCCGCCAGCAGCCATTCCTTCACGGCGGCCCAACCGGCAACCGCTTGCCCGGCGCGCCGGGCGAGACCGATCTGGTCGCGAACGCGGCGCCGCAGACCATCCTCGATCCGCAACCTCAGGTCGGGGGGGACATGCACGGCACATCGTGCGGCCTTGGCAAAGGCCCCACGAGCGACGGCGCGTTCTAGCACATCGCCCCGCGCGCTCAACCACATTCCCCGCCCCGGCAGTTTTGCCGCGAGGTCCGGCACCACCGCGCTGTCCGGACCGATCACGAAGCGCAGCATGGCTTCGCGGGGTCCGACGTCACGCGTGACAATGCAGCGCCGGGTCGGGCCGGCTTCGGGTTCGTCGTCGCCAGGCTCGGCCGCCGCGTCAGGCGGGGGCGTTGTCATCGGCCTCCGGCGTGGCATTTTCGTCATCCGGGAACCAGTGCGCGCGGGCCGCCATGATCACGGCATTGGCGCTTTCCTCGTCCAACGCCTCCTCGCCCACGATCTCCAGCAGTTCGTCGGAGGCCAGGTCCGCGAGGTCATCCAGGGTCTTGATGCCCTTCTCGCCCAGCGCCACAAGCATGGCAGGCGTGAATACGCCGATCTCCAGGATGCTGTCCTCGACGCCGAGTTCGACGCGCTTTGCCTCCAACTCGACATCGCGGGCATCCAGGAAGGCCTGCGCGCGGCGCTTGAGCTCCACCGCCACCGTCTCGTCAAAGCCCTCGATCTCGGCCAGTTCCTCGTCCTCCACGGCCAGCAGGTCCTCGATCGTGCCGAAACCTTCGGTCACCAGTAGGCTCGCGATCATGTCATCCACGTCCAGCGCCTGGACAAAGAGGCCGGTCTTGGTGCGGAATTCTTCCTGGCGGCGTTCGGATTCCTCGGCCTCGGTCAGGATATCGACGTCGTAGCGGGTGAGCTGGCTGGCCAGGCGGACGTTCTGGCCGCGGCGGCCGATGGCGAGGGAAAGCTGGTCGTCGGGCACCACGACCTCGACCCGGCGGGCCTCGTCGTCCAGCACCACCTTGGTTACCTCGGCCGGGGCCAGAGCGTTGACGATGAAGGTCGCGTTGTCGGGCGACCAGGGGATGATGTCGATCTTCTCGCCTTGCAGTTCGGCCACCACCGCCTGGACGCGGCTGCCGCGCATGCCGACGCAGGCGCCGACCGGGTCGATGCTCTGGTCGCGGCTGATCACCGCCATTTTCGCGCGGCTGCCGGGGTCGCGGGCGACGGCCTTGATCTCGATGATGCCGTCGTAGATTTCCGGCACTTCCTGGGCGAACAGCTTGGCGAGGAAGCCCGGGTGGGTGCGGCTGACGAAGATTTGCGGCCCGCGCGGTTCTTCGCGCACATCATAGATATAGGCGCGCACCCGGTCGCCGTTCTTGAAAGCTTCGCGGGCGATCGTCTCATCCCGACGCAGAAGGGCTTCGGCGCGGCCGAGATCGACCATCAGGTTGCCGTATTCAGTGCGCTTGACGATGCCGTTGACGATCTCGCCCACGCGATCCTTGTATTCGTCGAACTGTTTCTTGCGCTCGACCTCGCGCACCCGTTGGACGATCACCTGCTTGGCGGTCTGCGCCGCGATGCGGCCGAAATCCATCGGCGGCAGGGGATCGACGATGAATTCGCCGGTGGTGATGCCGGGCTTGATCTTGAGCGCGATGCGCAGCGGCATCTGGGTCTTTTCGTTCTCGACCGGTTCGGCATCGACGATTTCGGTCCAGCGCGACAGGCGGACTTCGCCGGTCTTGCGGTCGATGGTGGCGCGGATGTCCTGATCCAGGCCGTACTTGGCCTTGCCGGCCTTGCCCATGGCCTGTTCCATGGCGTCGAGCACTTCCTCGCGCTCGATCATTTTTTCGCGCGCGACGGCTTCGGCGACCTGCAGCAGCTCCGGGCGGGCGATGGCGATGTCGATGGCCATGGCTATGTTCCTCTTTCTCAGTTGGACGCGGCGGGCGGGGCCGCCGTCGCCGCGATCAGTTCGTCGGTCAGGACCAGTTTCGCCCGCCGCAAGGTGGCGCGCGGCAGGGCGATCTCGGTGCCGTCGTCGAGCCGCAGGCGGGCGGTATCGGCATCGGCGCCGAGCACCACGCCGCGGAACCGCTTGCGGCCGTCGAGCGGGACCATCACCTCGGCCGTTGCGACATGGCCGGCAAAGCGGTTCCAGTCCTTGGTGCGGGTCAGCGGCCGGTCGATGCCAGCCGAGGACACTTCCAGGTTCCACAGCCCCTTGAAGGGATCCAGCACGTCCAGCGCGGCGCCGGCGGCGTGGCTGATGGTTTCGCAGTCACCGACGTCGATCATCGCGCCATCGGCGCGGTCGGCCATGATCTGCACAGTTGGGCGTTCCTTGCCGCTGACCTGGACCCGGACCAATTCATAGCCCAATTGCAGGATCACCGGCAGGATGCAGTCCGCCAGCCGCGCTTCCATACCGTCGTGCACCGGCAGGTCGCCGGGGGCCGGAAGGGCAAAACGCGTCGGCAGGTCGGGTGCGGGCGGGTCGGGTTCGCGGGTCACGGCGGGTCCGGTCACAAGGCCCCCGAACGGCTGGATCGGGGGGGACAAGAAAAAGGGCGGCCCCGCAAGGCCACCCCCTCTGAATGTCAGTGAAGATGAATATTTCTGCTAGATAGCGCGGAGGTGGTGGCCAGGCAAGCACTGGCGGCGGCGGCGGCCGATTCATGTTTGATTGTCCATGATCGACGGACAAGGGCTGCAAAACCAACCGCGCGCGGGTTGCAGTCGCCGGCGGCACGCCATATCACGCGATGAGGTTGCGGGGCGGGTCGCCCCTGGCCCGCGGCCGGGTGTACGGGCCACGCGCCGTGTAGCAGGGGACAGCGGGAACCATGAGCTCACTTGAAGTGAACAAGGTCTTCGGAGCGGCCCTGACGGCCGGTATCGCCTTCATGGTGACCGGCTTCGTCAGCGGCCTGCTGGTGCAGCCGAAACAGTTGACCGCGCTGGCGATCAACCTCGGCCCCGACCCTGCGGCGGCGCCGGCTGCGGCGGCGCCGACCGCCCCGGCACAGGCCGAACCGATCCTGGCACTGCTGGCATCGGCCAATGTGGCGAACGGCCAGACGGTATTCGGCCGCCAATGCGCCGTGTGCCACAGCGTGAACGACGGCGGCCGATCGGGTGTCGGGCCGAACCTGTATGGTATCGTCAACGCCAAGCACGCGCATGCGGAGGGCTTCAACTACTCCGCCGCGATCCGCGCCATGGCGGACAAGCCCTGGACCTATGCCGATCTCAATTCGTGGCTGTGGAAGCCGTCGCAGTATGCCGCTGGCACCCGCATGGCCTATGCCGGGCTGACCAATACGCAGCAGCGGGCCGATGTGATTGCCTATATGCGGTCTCTGGCAGCAACGCCCGCCCCGCTGCCGACCGAGGCCGAAATCGCGGCGGTCGCGGCCCCCTTGGCGGCAGCGGCCGCGGTTGTCGCGGCGCCGGTGGTGGCGGCTGCGGCCCCGGTGGCGCCGGCCCCTGCCGCGGTCCCGGTTGTCGTGGCGGCAGCCCTGCCCCCGGTGTCGCCCCTGCTCGCCAGTGCGAATGTCGCGAATGGTGAGGCTTTGGCCCGGCGCAGTTGCGGCATCTGTCACAGCTTCACCGAAGGCGGCCGCAACGGCGTCGGCCCCAACCTGTGGAACGTGGTCGGCGCCAACCACGCCGCCGTCGCCGGCTTCAACTACTCCGCCGCCAACCGCGCATTGAGCGACAAGCCCTGGACGTATGAGGAATTGAACGGCTGGCTGCAGGCGCCGATGCGCTACATGCCCGGCACCCGCATGGCCTTCGCCGGCCTCGCCGATGTGCAGCAGCGGGCCGATATCATCGCCTATATGCGGACGCTTTCGTCGAACCCGCAGCCGCTGCCCTGAGCCGCCGAGCGCCCAAGCAAATAGGGCCGCCCCATCGGGGCGGCCCTATTTTTGTTCGGACAGGGCAGTCGGCTCAGCGGATCACGACCGTCGTGTTGACCCGCCGAAGCTCAGGGTAGTCGTCCAGCATTGGTACGCCCAACAGCGGCTTGTAGGCGCCCTGGTGGCACGTCGTGCAATTCACCTTCAGCGCGTCACCCGACACGCCCAGGCGCGCCTGGTGCGGCCCGGCGGCGGGGCCGTTCGGGTTGGCGGCCCAGACCGGGGTCAGCGGCACGATGTAGTTCAGGTTCACGTCACGTACCATCCGGATGCCATACCAGGACGTCGTCCGCTGCGGCGGGCTGTTGTCCCAGCCCGCGAAGTTCCGCGTGTTGTGGCAAAAGGCGCAGTTGACGCCAAGCGACGTCGACATGTGCATCATCAGCGCATAGGTCCATTCGGCCGCCTTGACCGAAGGTGCCCCCGCCGGTGTGCGGCCGACGATCTGCTGCGCGAGCCGGATGTTCTGGTCTTCCAGCAGAAAGGCGGTAAAGGGCTCGGATGGCAGCGACGCCAGCCCGACCGCCGGGGCGGCGACGTTCTGGAGCCCCGGCGTCTGCATGAAGCCCGGGCGTGGCGGCGGTTCGGTCGCCCACACGTAGGCCGGCACCGGCTGCCCACGATGGCATGTGTAGCAGGTGACGCCGGTCGCCGCGACATGGCTGGTCCATTGTTCGTTGATATGCGCGGTCATCTGCAGCATCCGCCGCGAAACGCCCTTGGTGTAGACTTCCTCGGACGCGAAGTTGCCGGCGATGTGGCAGTAGTTGCAGCCCTGTTCCGGCGGTGCGATCCAAGCGGTTATCGCAATCATGGTCCGGGCGAACTCACCGATGCTGAGGTCACCCAGCACCTGCACGTTCTGATAGACTTGCCCCGCGCGCGGCCCCGCCGCCGGCAACCGCGGTGGCGGTGTCGGCACCTGGTTGGCGGCGATGGTCCGCACCTGGTCCGCGCGATTGTACACCAGCGCCATGCCGGTGCCGCGGGGGCCGTTCTGCACGGTATCCAGCGACGGCTTCTGGAACGTGAAGGCAAGGCCGACGCCCGCAACAGCGACGGCGGCCAAGCCGAGGATGACGGCGGTCTTCATCGTGGCGTCCCTCCCTGAAGCAACGGATCGGGCTGGGCGGGCCAGCTGTAGTTGTAGCCAGGCGCGAACCGGTGCTCGACCGCCCAAAGGTACCAGTTGTCCACCACCGTGCCGGTCAGCAGGATGCCGATGCCGCCGGTCAGCGTGGTCAGCACCGCGAACCACCACATCCAACGGTGGATGCTCTCGAAGGTCGCGTTGAAGCCCATGGTCCAGCGCCAAAAGATGCCGGCGCGCTCGGCCGCGGTGCCGCGATCCAGCGTCTGATCCACCTCACGCTCACCACCGAAGCGGCTGACCGCCAGGATGGTCGCCCCGTGCATCGCGAACAGCAGAGTCGAGCCGTACAGGAACACGATCGAGAGTGCGTGGAACGGGTTGTAGAACAGATTGCCGTAGCGGATGGAGAAGGCCGCAGTCCAGTCCAGGTGCGGGAAGATGCCGAAGGGCACCGCCTCGGACCAGCTGCCCATGGCGATCGGGCGGATGAAGCCCAGCACCAGGTAGAGCCAGATCGCGGAGGCGAAGGCCCAGGCGGTGTGGGTGCCGAGGCCAAGCTCGATGGCGCGGCGATACATGCGGGCCCACCACAGCAGCACGGACGCGGTCAGGAAGAAGCCGGCCATCAGCCACCAGCCGCCTTTGTCGAGCGGCGGGAAGCGCAGCCCATACTCCGCCGATGGCGGTTCCAGCGACAACCAGAACAACTGGCGGATGAACTCGGAGACGCTCCAGTTCACCGAAGCCCACATGTTCAGGCCGATGATCTCGAAGGCGATGAAGCCGCAAAGCAGCGACAGCGTGCCGAGGTAGCCGAGGTAGATCGGCCCGATCTGCGCATTACCGATCTTGCCCAGCAAGTAGCTGAAGAACGGCTTGCCGTCACGCTTGCTGTTGTGCGCGCCGAGCGCGATGCCGTCATGCAGCGGCCCCCTGACCTGCACGCGGGTGAAAATGTTTTGGTATTCGAGTGCCATGACCGATGCCTCCCCTCAGTGCCAGATCGGCAGGTTGATCCACCAGCCCCACCATTCCGGCCAACCACGTGTCCAGAACGGTCCGCTGATGACGATACAGACAGCGCTCCAGAAGCCGGCCGACAGCGCGATGAACAGGCCGACACGGTGGATGCCGAGCGTGCCAACCGAATAGCCGATGGCATCACGGAAGAAGGTGTCCTCGAACTCCGCGGTCTTGACCCGCTTGCCCTTGCCCGGGTTCAGTGCCGAGAGCACCAGCGAGGCGTGCAGGCCGAGCGCGAGCACCGTGGTGAAGAAGAACGACACCGCGATCATGTGCGCCGGATTGTAGTGGAAGTGCAGGTACTGGTACCCGACGTTCGACACCCAATCGAGGTGGCTGAAGATGCCGTAGGGGAAGCCATGGCCCCAGGCGCCCATCAGCACCGGACGGATCACCACCAGGGTGAAATACGCGAAGATCGCCATGCCGTAGGCCCAGGGGATGTGCATCCCCATGCCCAGCTTGCGTGAGATTTCTGCCTGGCGCAGCGCCCAGGACACGAAGGCACCGAGGGCGCAGACCGTGATCGCCTGCCACAAGCCGCCTTCATACATCGGCGCGAGGGCCAGACCGTAGCTGATGTCAGGAGGGGCGATATTGATGAGCCAGGGGTTCCAGGTACCCCCATGCGCCGCGCCGATCAGGATCAACCCGGTGCCCATCACCGAAAAGAAGATCGTCGTGACACCGAAGAAGCCGACGTAGAACGGCCCGAACCACATATCAAACATGTCGCCGCCGACCAGCGTGCCGCCACGCACCCGGTACTTGGCTTCGAAACTCAGCATCGCCATGGCATCTTCCTCCCATTCTGGCAGGCCGAGTGCCTGCCGTGCGGTGTCGTCGCCCTCGACAGCGAGCGAGGCTCGCTGTGCTTGCCTCGCTCACTGTCGCGGAGCGACACTGCCTCGCTCCTACCTCACCGCGGGCGGACGCGCCGCGGGCTGGCCCGGGGTGAAGCTCGTCGGGCCGCACCAGCCGAGATGGTCGCAATACCGCGGGCTGCTGAGCACGACGAAATGCACGAGCAGAACAACCGCGATCACGCCGGCCATCGCCAGGAACAGCGTCCGGCGCGGATCGATCATCATCCAGATTTTATGCATGTCCTGTACCTCCTTTTTTGTTTCACGGGCCGTGCGCCACGGCGGGCCGGGGCGCACGGCGGCCCGTCAGAAGAAGCGCCAATCCGGCGGCACCACGGAGTTCCCGTAGACCAGCGGACGCCACAGCCAGACCAGGATGTGGGCACCCATCGACGCGAATACCGAGAACGCCCAACCCTGGATCAGCAGGGACTGCAGCGCCCGGGCTTCCGGCTCGGTCATGCCGGTCTTCGACTCAGTCATTTCGGCCATGATGTGACCTCCGAAGTGGCCTTGCGGCCATTACCGCGCATATCCCGCGCGGCAGGGATCGGCATGGCGCGAACGCCACGTTCGATGGATGGCCCGGCGAGCCGGGACGAAAGAGGGCCAGGGGTTGCGCGCATCACGCGCGTCCCCCGGCCATGGCGGCCAGCGCGCCCTGCACGCGGGCGGCGGTGATCCGCGCCTCGTCGGCGGCGCGCGCTTCGCGCTCCACCAGGTCGCGCAGCCGCTTGGCGGCGGAAATGCGAACCAGGAAAGGCTCGGTCTCGACATAGTCGTCGAGCATCCGAAGTGCCTCCTCGTCCCAGACTTCGGGCTTGCGGACGGGGGTCGGGTCGACCTTGTCCATCTCGGTACCCAGCGGCAGGATGTGGAACAGCGCATCGAACAGCGCGTTGCAGTATTCCTGCACCAGGTAGGTCGCCCCGGCGTAGCCCATGAAGGGCGTGCCGGTGGCGCGGCGGATGATCGCACCGGGGAAGCTGGCCGGAATGTACATGGTCCGGCTTTTCGCCTCGGCCGCGTACATCCGTTCGTTGAAGCTGCCATACAGGATGAACGGCGGCGTTTTGCGGATCGCCTCGCGCACCGCCGCATTGTCGGGCTTCTGACCAGGCTTGCGGGCGAAGCTGAAAGTGCAGGGGATGCCCATCTCGTCTTCCATGAAGCGGCGGATGCCGCGTTCATGCGTCTCGACCGCGACGATGGCGAAGCTGGCCGTGGCGAAGAAATCCTGCGTGACCGAACGCCACAGGTCCCAGATCGGCTTGATCGTGGTGTGCTTCTCGCGCTCGATGAAGGGCTCCGGATCGACGCCGGCGAGTTCGCCCAGCTTACGCAGGAAATTCGTCGTCGCGAAAATGCCGATCGGCGCGCGCAGCCAGGGGCGTTCCAGCGTCTCGCAGAGCCGCGCACCAAATTCGCGATACATGCAGACGTTGACGTCGGACTCGGTCAGCCGACCGATCTCGTCCACATGGCTGCCCAGCGGGAAGACCATGTTGATCTCGCAGCCGATGCCTTCGACCAGGCGGCGGATCTCGGCGAGGTCCGACGGCATGTTGAAGGTGCCGTAGATCGGCCCGATGATGTTCACCCGCGGCTTCACGCCAGCCGCGCGTTCCTTGCGCGGGCGGATCTTCGCCTTCTTTGCGCCGAACTCGGTCCAGAGCCAGTTGATCGCGCGATCCGCGGTCTGCCACTGGTCCTCGTCGATGGTGCGCGGGATGAAGCGCAGCAGGTTGCTGCCCTCGGGCGTGACACCGCCGCCGATCATCTCGGCAATGGAGCCCGTCACCACCACGGCGGGAAGGTCCGGGTCCTGCGTCGCGGCCGCGCGGCGCATCGAGCCTTCGGTGCCGTTCTTCGACAGGCTATCTTCGTCGAGGCCGGTCACCACCACGGGCAACTCATGCGGCGGCAGGCCGTCGGTGTAGTGCAGCACCGCCGTCACCGGCAGGTTCTCGCAGCCCACCGGCCCGTCGATCACCACGCGCAAGCCGCGCACGGCGCAAAAGGCGTAGACAGCGCCCCAATAGCCGCCGGCGCGATCGTGGTCGAGGACGAGCATCTTACGTCCCCACCGCTTCGATGGCCTTGGCGCGTGCAATGCGCGCCTTGGCCTGGCGTTCACGGACCCCCGGGGGATCGACCGGCTTCTGGGTGAAGCCATAGCCCGCGCCATTCGGCGTGCCGACACCGTCGAAGAAGGACACCATGCGGCGGAAGCGCTCAGCACCCTTGGTCTGCGCGGCAATGATGCCGGCCATCGAGGCAGCACCCGCCGGCCCGAACAGCGGCCGGGCGGAGACCATGTTGGTGAAATACAGCGCCGGAATGCCCAGTTCCTTCGCCTTCTGGACCAGCGGCGTGGTGCCGATCGCCAGATCGGGATTGGCATCCCGCATCGCCGCCATGTCCTGCTCCAGGCTCGCGCGGTATTGCACATGCACGCCGCGGGCAGTCAGCCATTCGCGGTCGGCGTCACTCCATTCCGTGCGCGGGCAGGCGGTGCCGACATAGGGCACTTCCGCGCCGGCCTCGATCAGCAGGCGCGCGACCAGCAGCTCGGAGCCTTCGTAGCCGGACACTGTCACCCGCGCCTTGATCGGGTTGGCCTGCATCACCGCCTTGATCGCCGGCAGGAAACGCGCCTTCGAGGCTTCGGCCGATTTGCCGGTCGCCTTGGCGATCGCATCCAGCCAGGCGTCGGTGCCCTCGACGCCGACGGGACCGGAGCCGACAACCGGCCGCCCCGCCGCGCGGAATTCACGGATGCTCGCGGTGTAGAAGGGATGCACCGCCGCCGCGACGGCGCAATCCAGCGCGGCATAAAGGTCGCGCCATTCGCGCGACGGCGTCTGCGGTGCGACCGACAGGCCCATGGGCGAGAGCAACGCCGCCACGCCCGGCGGATCGGCGGGGAACAATTCGCCGATCAGCGCGACCGTGGGTTCGCCCTGCACCATGTCCCGCGGCCGCGCGACGGGGCCCTGTTCGGCCTCGCCACGCGCATATTTCAGCATGGCACCCGCCAGAACATCCTTGGCCTCGGCATGGGTCGGCACGCCAAAGCCCGGCACGTCGATGCCGATGATCCGCACGCCGTCGATCTGCTTGGGCAGCAGGTCCAAGGGCACGCCGGAAGCGGTCGGCACGCAAAGGTTGATGATCACGACCGCGTCGTAGTCTTCGGGCTTTGCCGTGGCATGGACGGCGTCGCGGATATCCTCGAACAATTTCCCCGTCACCAGGGTTTCGGAATTGAACGGAACATAGCCCACCGTCCGCCGTGCGCCGTAGAAATGGCTGGTGAAGGTCAGCCCATAGACGCAGCAGGCGGAGCCGGAAAGGATCGTCGCCGTCCGCCGCATCCTCAAGCCCACGCGCAGCGACCCGAAAGCGGGGCACATGGATTGCGGCTGGTCGTGCGGGCCCTGCGGATAATCCTTCGCGAGGCGGTCGAGCGTTTCCGACTTGCCGGCGGCGCGCGCCGCGGCCTGCATCGTCTCCGCTCCGCCGTGGCAGGATTCAGCCATGCTCAAGCGCCCTCATAAACGACTTCGAGGGAAGGCTTGGTGACGATCACCGAGCCGCACATGTCTTCCATGGTGGCGGGGTTCAGCACCACGCCGCGGCCGACCGCATCGCCCTTGAACAGGTTCAGCAGGGCATCGTGGGTGAGCGGCGTCGGGCGGATCGGCGGCGCGGTCGCGACCTGTTCGGCCAGTCGCTCGAAGACGCCGGCCCAGGGGCTGCCCGGGGTGCCGACGATTTCGTAGTTGGCCGACTTGCGACGGATGTCGTCATCGGCCGGGATCGCCGAAAGCACCGGGATGCCGACCGCATCGGCAAAGGCCTGCGCTTCGCCCGTGCCGTCATCCTTGTTGATGACCAGGCCGGCGACGCCGACATTGCCGCCCAGCCTGCGGAAATAATCCACCGCCGAACACACGTTGTTGGCGACGTAGAGCGACTGCAAATCGTTGCTGCCGACCACGATCACCTTCTGGCACATGTCCCGCGCGATCGGCAGACCGAAGCCGCCGCAGACCACGTCGCCCAGGAAGTCGAGCAGCACGTAGTCAAAATCCCATTCGTGGAAGCCGAGCTTCTCCAGCAGTTCGAAGCCGTGGATGATGCCGCGCCCGCCGCAGCCGCGGCCGACTTCCGGCCCGCCGAGTTCCATCGCGAAAACGCCATCGCGCTTGAAGCAGACATCGCCGATGGCGACAGCCTCGCCCGCCGCCTTCTTCTTCGACGAGGTCTCGATGATCGTGGGGCACGCCCGCCCGCCAAACAGCAGCGACGTGGTATCGGATTTCGGGTCGCAGCCGATGAGCAGCACCCGCTTGCCCTGCTGCGCCATCATGTAGGAGAGGTTGGCGAGGGTGAAGGATTTGCCGATGCCGCCCTTGCCGTAGATCGCGATGATCTGCGTCTCTTTCTTCACCGGGCCGGTGTGCACGGCATCCGGCTCGATCGCGGCTTCCGCACGCAGGGCGTCGGCCACCGCTGAGACGCTCGTGGGCGATACGATGGCGTTCATGCTTGGTTTCTCCAGTCGAGGACCATTTTCAGACAGGCCGGATCGGTAAAGGCCGTGCGATAGGCGGCCGCCGCATCGCCCGCTTCCTGCCGATGGGTGATCAACCCCTCCAGCGACATCGCACCCGAGGCCAGCAGCGCCATGACGGCGACCAGGTCGCTCTCGATCCACTGCGCCGCGATACGCAGGCGGGTCTCACGCATGAAGGCCGGGGCGAAGGCGAAGGAAAGCGGTTCGGCGTAGAAGCCGGCCAGCACGATCTCGCCAGCCGGCGCGAGCCTGCCGATCAGCGTGTCCAGCAGCGTGGGATCGCCGCTGACGTCGCAGATGCAGCGATAGTCGCGGCGGTCGTCCGTCGAAGGGTCGATCACGCGGTAGCCGATCGCGCCCTCGGCCCGGGTCGGGTTCTTCTCCCACACCACCGGCGGCGGGGCGCCGGCGGCGATCGCCAGCCGCGCCAGCACGCGGCCCAGCACACCATGGCCCACGATCAGGTCGGGTTGACCCTGCGCCGGCGTCGGGAAGGCATGGAATGCGGTCGCGGTCAGCGCGAGCAGCACGCCCTCTTCTTCAAGCCCGTCGGCCAGCACATGGGCGCGCGCTCCGGGCACCACCAACCGCGCCGCGGCGCCACCAAACAACCCGCGCACATCACCGAAGCATTTGGCACCCGGGACAAAGACACGGTCGCCGACCCGGCGGTTGGACTGCTCGCCGGCGGCGGTTATGCGGCCGACCGACTCGTAGCCGGGAACCAGCGGATACCCCATGCCCGGGAAATGCGGCATACGGCCGGACCAGAGCAGTTTCTCGGTGCCGGTGCTGATGCCGCTCCATTCGATATCCACGACCACATCGGCCTCGCCAGGCGGCGTCAATGGCAGACGGCGCAGCGCCAGCTGCTCCGGTTCCGTCAACAACACGGCCAGCGTGTCCATCATGGTGTGATATCGCTCATGGTTGTCATGCTAGCCTGACACATGGCGCTGTCAAGTTTCATTGACACTGATTCTCGGCGCATCAGGCCACCTTCTGCGCCAGGCTGCGCGGCAGCAGCCGCATCGCCTCGTGCAGGATCAGCGCCTTCAGCGCCTCCTCCCCATGGCAGGGCGGGATCGAGGCGACGGCGCTCGTCGCGAGGTCCCGCAACCGCCGCACCGCGCCAGGGATGCCCAGAGTGAGGGCCGCGTTGGGCCGGCCATGGGCCGCATCCTGCCCCTTGGGCTTGCCGATCCGGTCCTCATCACCCCCCACCGCATCGGCCAGGTCATCGCCGACCTGGTAGGCTTCGCCCAACAATTCGCCGAGCGACCGCCAGGCCTCGGGGTCGGCCCCGGCTGCGGCCGCACCAGCGCCGGCGGCGGCGGCAAACAGCGCGCCCGTCTTGGCCCGCTGGTAGTCCACGAGATCGGCCTGCGGCTCGCATTCCCAGGCCTGGCCCGCGACGATGCCGAACGGCGCGCCAACGCCGTTGGCCACGGTCGCCATGACCGCGCCCAGCCGAAGCGGCGCCACATGCGCGGCCCGCGCCAGGGTCTGGAACGCCAGGACGATCAGCCCGTCGCCGGCCAGCACCGCCAGCGGCTGGCCAAACGCACGGTGCAGCGATGGCTTGCCGCGACGTTCGGCGGCATCGTCGAAGCACGGCAGGTCGTCATGCACCAAGGACGCGCAGTGCAGGTATTCGATGGCCGCCGCCGCCGCGTCGGTCAGTTCGGGGGCGTCATCGCCGCAGGCATGGGCCACGGCCAGGCACAAGCGCGGGCGGATGCGCGCGCCGCGCGGAAACACCGCATACTGCATCGCCTGGGCCAGGCGCGGCGGACTGCCCACCGCTTCCGCCAGCCCGAGCGAGCGGGTCAGGGCCTGTTCGATACGCAACGTGGCTGGCATGCGGTGCCCCTTGCCTTGGATGTGGGGTTGACGGCCATGGCGACTGTCAACTTTGCTTGTCACCGCGAAGTGTCACTCTAACCTGACACACGCGTCAACGTCGAACTGGGGTGCAAGGGTGGAAATCTCGGATGTGATGACAAAAACGGCGCCCTCGGCCGGCCTCGCGGCTTGGGCCTTCGACCGCCCGGTGGCCGAGCGCGGCTATGTCTGGTGGTACGTCGATGCCCTGTCCGACGACGGGCAGCACGGCATCACCGTCATCGCCTTCATCGGCACGGTGTTTTCGCCCTGGTATGCCTTTGCCCGACGCGGCGGGGGCGGTGATCCGTTCAACCATTGCGCGATGAACGTGGCGCTCTATGGCCGTCCGCATGCCTGGGCGATGACCGACCGCAGGCGGGGCGCTTTGCAACGGGGCGCCGATTTCCTGACGATCGGCCCCTCCGGCATGGAATGGGACGGGGAGGTGCTGACCATCCGGATCGAGGAAGTGACCGCCCCCCTGCCCTCCCGCCTGCGCGGCACCGTGCGCCTGCGGCCACAGGCGCTGTCGGATCGCGTCTTCACCCTCGATTCGGCCGGGCGGCACCACTGGCACCCGATCGCCGCGCGGTCCCGCGTCGAGGTCGCGTTCGAAAAGCCCAACCTGTCCTGGTCCGGCCCCGCCTATTTCGACACCAACACCGGCACCGCGCCGTTGGAACAGGATTTCGACGTCTGGGACTGGTGCCGGGCGCCGATGCCCGACCAGACGGCCATCCTCTACAACGCCACCCGGCGCGACGGCAGCCGCCAGTCGCTGGCCTTGCGGGTCCGCGACTCGGGCGCGGTGGAGGATTTCGAACCGCCGCCGCGGGTCGATCTGCCCAAGACCCTCTGGCGCATCGCCCGGCCGACCCGGGCCGAGGGCGGCGGCGCCGCCCGCGTCATCCGCACGCTGGAAGACACACCTTTCTATTCACGTTCGGTCATCGGCACCCGCCTGCTGGGGCAGGACACGGTGGCGGTGCATGAAAGCCTGACCATGGACCGCTTCACCAACCCGGTGGTCCAGGCCTGCATGTTGCCGTTCAAGGTGCCGCGTCCGTTCCGGTAGCGGCGCTACGAATCTTCACCGCTCGGCGATAACCCCTCTGCTACCGTCCAACGCTTGAGGCCCGATGGTTGCGGGCCAGGGCAAGCCCGCATGAGACACCTGCCCTGGCCAGCGCTAACCGATCGGAGCCTCCAATGGAGCACCCGAGGAGCGACGACATGGCACAAACGGCATTCAACGGCCTCGCCCAGGCGGAACAGGCGCCCGCCATCCGGCACATCGGCGCCGGCGACCTGTGGCGGGCGCTGCGGCTTGGCTGGCGGGATTTCCTGGCGGCACCGACGCAGATCATCTTTCTCTGCCTGATCTATCCCATCGTCGGCCTGGTCGCGGCGGCCGTCGCCTCGGGCGACAGCCTGCTGCCGCTGCTCTGGCCGCTGGTCAGCGGTTTTGCCCTGGTCGGGCCGATCGCAGCCATAGGCGTGTATGAACTCAGCCGCAGGCGGGAGGCCGGGTTACCGGTGTCCTGGCTGGATGCGCTCAAGGTGCGGCAGTCGCCGGCGATCGGGTCCATCATCGTGCTGGGCGTGCTGCTGCTGGCGATTTTCGCAGCCTGGATCGGCGCGGCGCGGGTGATCTACGGGCTGACCATGGGCGGTACGCCAAACGCCCCGGTCGAGGCCTTCATCCGCCATGTGTTCGATTCGCCCGAAGGGATCAGCATGCTCCTGATCGGCAACGCGGTGGGCTTCCTCTTCGCGGCCGCGGTGCTGGTGCTGACGGTGGTGTCGTTTCCGATGCTGCTGGACCGCGACCCTGGCGTCAGTGTCGCGGTCCGCACGTCGATCCGCGCTGTCGCCGCCAATCCGGGGGCGATGGCGCTGTGGGGCGTCATCGTCGGCATCGCGCTGTTGCTGGGCAGCCTGCCCGCCTTTGTGGGATTGGCGGTGGTGATGCCGGTGCTGGGGCATGCGACCTGGCATTTGTACCGGGCGGTGGTGGCGTAGCTTGCCCTTCCGGGGCTGAATGGGGCGTCACAGCAAGCGGGCGCCCCCATGGCCGAGATGTTCAGCAGCGGCCGAGTGGTCGATCTGGTCCTGCTGCTGGTCGCGCTGGAGGCAGCCTTGCTGTTCGCGTGGCACCGCCGCACCGGCCGCGGCCTGCCGCCCGCGGCCCTGGTCGGGTTCCTGGGCGCCGGCGCCTGCCTGATGCTGGCGGTCCGGGCGGCACTGACCGGCGCCTGGTGGGGCACCATCGGCGCCTGGATGGCGGCGGCCGGCCTTGCGCACGCCTTCGACCTGTGGTGGCGATCGCGGCGGGGGTGATCAGCGCAGCTTTCGTTCCCCCGGGCCCACTGCAATTGGTCGGGATGTTTGCCTGGTCGCATTTTCCGAGTCGTCGGGCGGCGCCACCTGGCGTGTCGCCTGGGCGCGTACCTGGCGCCGCGCAAAAACCAACATGGCATCGGCTCGTCGGCGTGATTCGAGGGCATAATTTTGGCCCCGCGCCTTCCTGACGGCTCGACCAGCGCAATGCTTTCCGGATCACGTCTGGGGCGGCTGCACCACCGCCAGCCAATGCCGCGCGATATCGGCCCGTGGCGCCACCCAGGCGCGGCCGCTGGCGCCGACATGCGCCAGGATCGCCGCCAGCGCGCCCATCCGCCCCGGGCGACCGATCATCCGCAGATGCAAGCCGATCGACAGCATCCGCGGCCGTCGATCCCCCTCCCGCAGCAACCAGTCGAAGGCACCGATGCAGTAGTCGGCGAAATCGCGGCCGTTGAAGCGCGACTCGTTCAGGAACTGCATGTCGTTGGTGTCGAAGGCATAGGGCAGCACGACATGCCGTTCTCGCGGCAGCAGGTAGGGCAGGTCGTCGTCATAGGCATCGCTGTCATAAAGAAAGCCCCCTTCCTCGATCAGCAATCGCCGGGTGTTGGGCGATGTCGCCGAGCGGGTGTGCCAGCCGACCGGACGGGTGCCGGCGGCGGTGGCGATGGCGGCGACGGTGCGGGCGATCGTCGCGCGCTCATCCGCTTCCGCCATCGCGGCGTGGCTTTCCCAGCGCCAGCCATGGGCCGAGACCTCATGCCCGCGCAGCACAGCGTCGCGTACCAGCCCCGGCAGGCGTTCGGCGGCGCGGCCGCAAGTGCTGATGGTCGCCTTCATGCCATGGGCGTCGAGCAGATCCATGATCCGCCACCAGCCGGCGCGGGTGCCATAGGCGAAATGGCTGTCGGTGCAGGGGTCCGGCCCGTCGAGCGGGTGCGACACCTCGTGGATCGCCTCATTGCGCGCATCGCCGTCGCGGATGGAGAACTCCGCCCCTTCCTCGAAATTCACGACGAAGGAGATGGCGATGCCAGCCCCGCCCGGCCAGCGCGCATGCGGCGGGTCGCCCGCATAGCCCAGCAGGTCACGCGGCGTCGCAGGCCGGGCCATCGAGGCGCCTAGAACCGCGTCCGGCCCAGCGCCGCTTCGCGCTGCTCCATGCGGGCGAACAGGTCCACCACCCATTCGATCTTGCGGGCCACGGTCGGGCGCGGGACGCGGCGTGGCATCGGTTCGGCCGCCACCGCCTGCACCAGATAGGCGTTGGCGCCGAGCGGCGGCACCGCCAGCAGGTCCGCCGCCGGGCGCAGCGGCGCATAGGCCCGCGCCAGCAACGCCAGTTTCCGCCGCAGCGGCACGACGGCACGGCGCGATATCGAATCGAGCCCCTGACGTTCCACCGCCCGGCCGATCTCGGCGTAGATGAGGCGGGCGGCACCGATGCCGGGCCGGCAGGCGCGCGGCAGCCGGACGATGCCGGCCTCGGCCCGGCGATACAGCCGGTCGGCCTCAGCCAGCAATCGTTCGATCACGCGACCGACTGCCGGTGAGAAGACCGGATCGGCCAGCCAGGCGTCGGGGTCCACCCCCTCCTCCCGCAGCCAGGCCAGCGGCAGATAGATGCGGCCGTTGCGGGCATCCTCGCCGACATCGCGGGCGATGTTCGACAGTTGCATCGCCGACCCCAGGTCGCAGGCACGCGCCACCACATCCGGGTCGCGTTCGCCCATCAGCACCGTCATCATCGCGCCCACGGTGCCCGCGACACGGGCGGCATAGCCGTGCAGGTCCTCCAGCGTCTCGTACCGGCGGCCTTCGCGGTCCCAGGCGAAACCATCCAGCAGCGCCTCGGGCAGCGCACGCGGGATGCTGTGCTGCGCGATCACGGCGGCAAAAGCACGGTCGGCCGGGATCGGCAGCGGCCGCCCGGCATAGGCACGGGCCAGCCGCTCATGCAGCCGCGGCAGGGTGTCGGCGCAGGTTTCGAGGTCCACGGCGTCATCCGCCATCCGGCAAAACGCATACAAAGCGGTCGCCGGTTCGTGCACATGCCGCGGCAGCAGGAGGGACGCGGCGAAGAAGGACTTGGAGCCGCTGGCCAACATCGCGCGGCAGGCGCGAAGATCGTCGGGGTCTGGCCCGAGAGGCATCATGTCCGACCAGGGGTGCATGCGGCTTAGCCTTGAATGATATGGGAAAGGACCGGCTTCCGGCAGCCGGGTCGGGTGGCACGCGGTTCTGCCCGTATGTGTCAGCCTGTTCGTTCGAAAAAAGTGTAACAACATTCTGACAGTTTGATCCAGCCCTGTTTTGCCCGATACCGCGCTGCCGTCCGGAGTCCGTTCCCCTTTGCGATTCGTCCTGCGTCTTGGCCTCGGCCTGCTGTCCCTTGCCGCGATCCTGACGGGGCTGTGGCACCTGTCGGCGGCGACCGCCGGGTTGAGCGTGACTGAGGCTGCGGTCGGCCCGATCCCGGTCACGGTCTTCCGGCCCGCCGAGGCACAGCCGGCCCCGGTGGTGGTCATCGCGCATGGCTTTGCCGGGTCGCAGCAGTTGATGCTGCCCTTCGCGACCTCGCTCGCGCGCAACGGCTATGTCGCCGTGACCTTCGATTTCCCGGGCCATGGCCGCAACCCGACGCCGCTGGCGGGCGGGCTGACCAATGACGCGGCTGCCTCGGGCGCGCTGCTCGGGGCGGTGGCGCAGGTCGCGGCGTTTGCCCAAGGGCTGGGCGCCCAAGGGCTGGGCGATGGGCGGGTGGCGCTGCTCGGCCATTCCATGGCGTCGGACATCGTGGTGCGCCACGCCCAGGCGCATCCGGCCACGGCTGCGACGATCGCCGTCTCAGTGTTTTCGCCCGGCGTGACGCCGGACAGCCCGCGCAACCTGCTGGTCATTGTCGGCGCGCTGGAACCGGCGATGCTGCGCGACGAGGGCCTGCGCATCGCCGGCCAGGCAGCGGGCGGGGCGGCGGTTCCCGGTGTCACCTATGGCGACATCGCCGCCGGCACCGCCCGCCGCGTCGCCTTCGCGGGCGGCGTCGAGCACATCGCGGTGCTCTACAGCCCGGACAGCATGGCCGAGGCCGTCGCCTGGCTGAACCAGGTCTTTGATCGCCATGGCAGCGGCTGGCTGGACGCGCGCGGCCCCTGGCTTGGGCTGGTGTTCGGCGGGTTGGTGGTGCTGGCCTGGCCCTTGTCGGGGTTCCTGCCACGGGTGGTGGCGGGGCCGGCCAGCGCGGCGCTTGGCTGGAAGCGGTTGTGGCCGATCGCGGTGCTGCCGGCCATCGTGACGCCGCTGCTGCTGTGGCGGATGCCGACGGACTTCCTGCCGCTGCTGCTGGGCGATTACCTGGCGGTGCATTTCGCCGTCTATGGCGGGCTGACGGCGATCGGGCTGTGGTGGCGTGGCGCGGGCCTGGTGCGGCCACGCTGGGGGGCGTTCCTCGCCGCGGTGGCGCTGGTCGCTGGGTATGGGGTCTTCGCCTTCGGCTGGCCGATCGATGCCTTCGTCACATCCGTGGCCCCGGTCGGCGTGCGGCTGCCGCTGGTGCTGGCGATGCTGGCCGGCACGCTGCCCTATTTTCTGGCCGATGAATGGCTGACGCGGGGCACGCGGGGGGCCTATGCCGTCACCAAGATCTGCTTCTTGCTGTCGCTGGCGATCGCCATCGCGCTGAGCCTGGAGCGGCTGTTCTTCCTGATCATCATCCTGCCGGTGATCCTGATCTTCTTCACGATCTACGGGCTGTTCTCCAACTGGTCGCATCGCGCGACGGGGCATCCCTGGGTCGGCGGGGTCGCCAATGCGGCTACCTTGGCCATGGCGATCGCGGCGACGTTTCCGATGGTGGCGCGCTAACCCCCCGGGTCCCAGCCTGGCCGCCGCCGCCCGGCAAAGGCCGCAAGCCCTTCCCGCCCCTCCGCCGAGGCGCGCTGCATCCAGGATTCATGCGCCAGCAGCGCCATCCTCCGCTGATCCAGCGTCAATCCGTTGGCGGCAAGGAAGGAATGCTTGGTCACCGCGCAGGCACCCGGGGCCGAGCGCAAGGTTTCGGCCAGAATCTCCGCCAGCCGGGCTTCGGGATCCGCCACGACCTCATGCACCAGGCCGATCCGCAGCGCCTCCGCGGCGCCGAAACGTTCCCCTGTCAGCGCGTAGCGCCGCGTGTGTCGCAGCCCCATCGCATTGACCATATGCGTCGATATGGGCGTGGGTGCCACGCCGACGCGCACCTCGGTCAGGCCAAAGATCGAATCGGGGGTCGCCAGCGCCACGTCCACGCAGCACACCATGCCGCAACCGCCGCCAAAGCAGGCGCCATGCACCATCGCGAAGGTCGGCTTGGGGAACTCGTTCAACGCCTGCATCGCCGTGGTGGTCGCCATGCTGGCGGCGAAGGCGTCCGCGGGTGGGTAGGCGGCGGCGCGCAGCAGCCAGGTCAGGTCGGCCCCCGCCTGGAAATGCTTGCCGGCGCCGCGGATCACCAGGGCGCGCACGGCGGGGTCGGGCGCCAGCCGCGCGAGCCCGTCGATCAGGGCGGCCAGCATGTCCTCGTCATAGGCATTGCCGCGCGCGGGGCGGTTCAGAGTGGCGGTCGCCACCCCCCGCGCATCGATGTCGAGCAAGACCGGTGCAGCTTCGGTCATGCGGGGCTCCTGGCCGGCCAGTTGTGGGTCTCGTCGGTCGCATCGCGCGCCCAGCGGTAGAAGGCGTCATACAGCGCGCAGCCGGCATCCAACTGCGCCAGGTCGTCGCGGTACTGGCGCGACAGGCCGAGCGAGGCGGCGAGCAGCCCCGCGGCTTCCGGTGCGAGGTCCAGCCGCGCCGTATCGGCGCCGCGCACGATCGTGGCCAGGCGCAGCAGCGCCGGGGTCTGCAGCCCCCAGTCGCGCAGCATGATGTCGAAGGTGCAGAGCGGGCCTTCATGGCTCCAGCGCACATCGTCCACGTCGAAGGGTGTCGCGCCAAAGCGTTCGGCCACGGCCGCAACCTCGGTCGGCGCGACGAAGAGGAAGACCGCCGCGGGATCGACGAAGCGCCGGATCAGCCAGGGGCAGGCGATGCGATCGACCTTGGGCCTGGCGCGGGTCACCCAGAGCGTGCGGCCGCGCGCATCCCGCGGCGGCAGGTCGGCGACCGGCACCAGCGGCAGCCCGGCCGCCTGCCAGCCGAGGAAGCCGCCCTCCAGCGTTTCGGCTGTCGCCCCCGCGTGGCGCAGCCAGGCGGCAACCCCTTGGGAGAGTTTCAGCCCTTTCTGGCACAGCACCACGGCGCGCTGGCCGACCAGATCAGGCGCCCAGTCGGCCACATCGGCGTGGCTGCGCTTGATGCTGGCTGGCAGCAGGCGCGGGTCGGCGGCGAAATCCTCGGGCGTGCGGACGTCGATCAGCAGGGGCGCATCGGGCAGGCCGATGCGGCGGGCGAGTTGGGCGGGGGCGATATCGTTGAAACCGGTCATGGCTGGCCTCTGCGCGCGAAAGCGGCGGAAGCGATGCTTGGGCTGGCGCCTCACGGGGCGATCGCGGATGGCCCCCCGGGGCCATGATTTGCCCGCGGTTGGCGGGGGGTCAAGCGGGACGGCTTGGCGCGGCGCGGCGGCGGTGCCTAGTCTTGGACACACCAGGACCAGGAGTGTTTGCGTGGACGAGGCCTTCGTTAACCGCCGCATCGCCGACATCGCCGAATGGCACGGCGTGACCCCGCCCAACCCGCTCGCCCTGGTGGCCGTCGCCGATCTGGCCGCCGTGCTGGCCGAATATGCCGCGATCCGGCAAGGCGTGGTCTTCGAAAGCGAGCCTTCCACCTTCGAAGCGGCCCTGGCCGCGACCCGGGACCCCGGCTGATGGTCGCAAACGCCTATCCCAGCCTGACCGCCGCAGCCGATGCTTTTGCTGCCGGCGAGGTTTCCGCCACCGCCCTGACCGAAGCCTGCCTGGCCCGGGTCGCGGCCCAGGATGGCGCGATCAACGCCGTGATCCGGCTGGATGCCGACGCGGCCCGCGCCCGCGCCTTGGCACTCGACGCCGCCCGCGCCCGCGGCGAAAGCTTGGGTCCGCTGGCTGGCGTGCCGATGCTGCACAAGGACATGTACTACCGGGAAGGCCACATCAGCACCTGCGGCAGCAGCATCCGCCGGATGTTCGTGCCGCCTGTCACGGCGACGGTCTTGCAACGCCTGGACGCGGCGGGCGCGATCGACTGCGGCACCTTGAACATGGCCGAATTCGCCCAGAACGGCACCGGCCACAACGCGCATTTCGGCGACTGCAAGAACCCCTGGGACACCGACTACTGCACCGGCGGTTCCTCCTCCGGCTCCGGCGCCGCCGTCGCCGCTGGCTTCGCTTACGCCGCCCTGGGATCGGACACCGGCGGCTCGATCCGCCTGCCCGCGACCATGTGCGGCGTGACCGGGCTGAAGCCGACGCAGACACGGGTGCCGCGCAGCGGGGTGATGCCGCTGTCCTTCTCCTGCGACAATGTCGGGCCGCTGACACGCACGGCCCGGGACGCGGCGCGGTTCCTGAAAATCATCGCCGGCCCCGATGGGCTGGATGCGACCTGCGCCCAGGTGCCGGTGCCGGATTACGAGGCGGCGCTGACCGGCGACCTGCGCGGCCGCACCATCGCGGTGATCGAGACATGGTTCCTCGACGACGCCGACGCCCCCGTGGTCGCGGCGTTCGAGGCCGCGTTGGCTGTGCTGGCCGAGCGGGGCGCGCGGATCACCCGCATCGCCCTGCCGTTGATGCGCCCGATCAACGCCTGCACCGCGGTGCTGTCGCGGGTCGAGGCCGCGACCATCCACGCCAACTGGATGCGCGAACGGCCGGGCGATTACGCAACGCATCTGTCAGCCCGCATCTTTGCCGGCTTCGCCATTCCGGGCGCCACCTACAACGGGGCCCTGTCGATGCGCGGACCCTTGCTGCGGGCATTCGTGGCCGAGGCGCTGACCGAGGCCGATCTGGTGGCGACGCCCACCCTGCGGACCCGCGTGCCGACGCGGGCGGAAACCGATGCCGATGCCGACACCGCGAATTGGCCGCGAATGATGGCGGTGTCGGCGAATACGCGGCCCTTCAACTACCTGGGCTTGCCGGTGGTGTCGGTGCCCTGCGGCTGCGATGACCGTGGCCTGCCGATCGGGCTGCAACTCGCCGCCCGGCCCTTTGCCGAAGCGCGCGTCCTGGCGGCAGCCGATGCGTTCCAACGCGACACCGACTGGCACCTGCGGCGGCCGGCGGTGCCCTGAGCCGCCCATCGCGCCAGACCCGCACGCCAGACCCGCACGCCAGACCCGCGCCCTTGCGCCCCCCGCCTGGGTTGCCGAGACTACAAGCGCCAGGCTTTGGCCAGACCTTGGGAAGATGATCATCGCCGTGACGGACCGCCCCGCCCCTTTCGATGAGATGACGGAAGGGGCGGGCACCCGCGCCCCCTATGCCGGTATCGCCCGTTACCTCGCCTCCGCCGGCGAACCGTTGCTGCAAAGCAAGCGGCGCGAGGCTGAGGTGCTCTTCCGCCGCATCGGCATCACCTTCGCCGTTTATGGGGAGGGCGGCGACCCGGAGCGGTTGATCCCCTTCGACATCATCCCGCGCATCCTCGGCCGCGGCGAATGGGACCGCCTGGCGAAGGGCCTGGAACAGCGGGTTCGCGCGCTGAATGCCTTCCTGGCCGATGTCTACAGCCAGGGCCGCATCCTCGACGCAGGGCTGATCCCGCGCGCGCTGGTGATGGAGAATGCCTGCTACCGCCGCGAGATGGTCGGCATCCATCCGCCGCGCGGCGTCTATTCGCAGATCGCCGGCATCGACATGGTTCGTACCGGGCCTGATGCCTTCTACGTGCTGGAGGACAATTGCCGCACGCCGTCGGGCGTATCCTACATGCTGGAAAACCGCGAGGCGATGCTGCGGCTGTTCCCGGATGTCTGCGCCGCGCACCGCCTGCTGCCGGTGAACACCTACCCCGAGGAACTGCTCGAAACCCTGAAATCCATCGCGCCCGAGAATTGCGCCGGCGATCCGACGGTCGTGCTGTTGACGCCTGGGCCCTACAATTCGGCCTATTACGAACACTCCTTCCTGGCCGATGAGATGGGCGTCGAACTGGTCGAGGGCACCGATCTTTTCGTCGAGGACAACATCGTCCTGATGAAGACCACGGCCGGACCCAAGCGGGTCGATGTGATCTACCGCCGCATCGACGACGAGTATCTGGACCCCGAGGTGTTCCTGCCGGACAGCACGCTCGGCGTCGCCGGGCTGATGCGCGCCTATCGCGCCGGCAATGTCGCGCTGTGCAACGCGCCGGGGGCCGGCATCGCCGACGACAAGGCGATCTACCCCTTCGTGCCGGAGATGGTGCGCTTCTATCTGAACGAGGAACCGCTGCTGGCCAACGTGCCGACATACCTCTGCGAACGCGAGGACGAGCGCGCCTATGTGCTGGCGAATCTGGACAAGTTGGTGGTGAAGCTGACGCATGGCTCGGGCGGCTACGGGATGCTGATCGGGCCGCACAGTACGCCGGAACAGCGCGCCGATTTCGCGGCCCGCATCCGCGCCCGGCCACATGACTACATCGCCCAACCCACGCTTGCACTGTCCACGGTGCCGACACTGGTGGACAGTGGCATCGCGCCCCGCCACGTCGATCTGCGCCCCTTCGTGCTGACGGGGCGGGAGGTGCGGATCGTGCCCGGCGGTCTGACGCGCGTGGCGCTGCGGGAAGGGTCGCTGGTGGTGAATTCGTCGCAGGGCGGCGGCACCAAGGATACCTGGGTGGTGGAGGACGACGCGCCGCAAAGCCCCGGTTGGAGCCAGGGTCGGAGCCAGGATCAGAGCCAGGGCGGCGGCTGATGCTCTCCCGCACCGCCGACAGCCTGTACTGGCTCGGTCGCTATTCCGAACGTGCCGGCAATGTCGCGCGCGGGTTGCAGGCGTCGTTGCGTATGGCGTCGCTCGGCGGCGCGCTGGCCTCGGCACCGCAGGAATGGCAGTCGCTGGTCACCGCCGCGGGCGGCCGCGAGGCTTTCGCCGCCAAGCACGGTGCCGCAACCGGTGAGGCCGCGATCCACTGGCTGGCGCTTGACACCGACAACCCGTCCTCGATCGCCAATTGCATCGAAATCGGCCGGCGCAATGCGCGCGCCGTCCGCACCGCCCTGACCGCCGACATGTGGGAGGCGATCAACGAGACCTGGCTGGAATTCCGTCGGATGGATGGCGGCACCATCCAGGGCGACCGGCTGCCAGCCTTCCTCGACTGGGTGAAGTCGCGCACACTGCTGTTCAACGGCGCCGCCGCCGACACCATGCTGCGCGGCGAAGCGTGGCGCTTCACCCATCTGGGCACGATGCTCGAACGCGCCGACAACACCGCGCGCCTGCTCGACGTCCGCCATGCAATGTTCGAGCCGGACGCGCCGCAGGATGCCGCCAGCCACGCGCAATGCCAGGCGGTGCTGCGGGCCGTTGCCTCGCTGCGCGCCTACCAGCATGTCTATCGCGCCCGGCTGACACCGCGCCTGGTCGCGGACCTGCTGATCCTGAAGCCGGAACTGCCGCGCTCGCTGATCGCCTGCTATCGCCGCGTGGACCAGGTCATGGACCGGATTTCGGCCGATGCCGGCGGCAGGCGGGGGGCGGCGAACGACATCGTGGCGGCCCTGCATGTGCGGCTGCAGACCGCCGGGATTGACGCCATCCTGGAGCAGGGCCTGCACGCCTTCATCACCGAAATCATCGAGATCAACCTCCGGCTTGGCATCCAGATCGCTGACATCTATTTGCACGGCTGAATCGGGGGAAAGAACCATGACCTATTGCGTCGGCCTCTTCTTGCAGGAAGGGTTGGTCATGCTTGCCGACACGCGCACCAACGCAGGCGTCGATCACATCTCCACCTTCTCCAAGATGTTCACCGTGACCGATCCGGGCGACCGGATGATGTGCCTGTTGTCGGCCGGCAACCTCGCCATCACGCAGTCGGCCTGGAACCGCTTGCAGGACGGCATCTTCCTCGACCAGCGCCGCCAGACGCTGCTGACCGTGGACAACATGTTTGAAGCGGCACGCCTGGTCGGCGAAGCGATCCGCGATGTCTATCGCGCCGATGCGGCGATGCTGTCGTCGCAGAACATCGGCTTCGACATTTCGGTGATGCTGGGTGGGCAGATCGCCGGCGGGCCGATGCGCCTGTACCTGATCTATGCCGCCGGCAATTTCATCGAGGCGACGCCCGACAACCCTTTCCTGCAGATCGGCGAACACAAATACGGCAAGCCCGTGCTGGACCGCGGCGTGCGGTACGACACCAGCATCGACCAGGGTATCAAGCTGGTGCTGGTCAGCATGGACAGCACCATCCGTTCGAACCTGACCTGCGGCCTGCCGCTCGACCTGCTGGTTTATCGCGAAGGCACGCAGAGGATCGCCCTGCAACGCCGGATCGTCGAAGATGATCCCTACCTCAAGACCGTGCGTCTCGGCTGGGAAGAGTCACTCCGCGCCGCGTGGCTTGGAATTCCGTCACCCGACTGGGAAACCACTCCGCAAGAACAGGACACAACGCCATGATCGCCCGCCGCTCCACGCTCGCCCTGCCCGCGCTTCTGCTGGCCACCCCAGCCTTCGCCCAGGCCTGGCCGACGCGCC
>JBBRWI010000008.1:0-38675 GCA_038249305.1 Acetobacterales bacterium | reverse complement strand
CATGATCGGGGCCGGAAAAGCCCATAAAGGAGGCCACGTTGGCTAGTGCGACCGGGTCCTCCGGCAGGCGGTGGGTTTGCCGGTCCGCGATCATCTGAAGCCGATGTTCCAGGCTGCGCAGGAACACGTAGGCGTCCGCCAAGTCGGCCGCTGCCCGCCGGCCGATCCGCCCGGCTGCCGCCAGAACCGACAGCCCGCCCAGCGTGGTCGGATCGCGCAAGCCCGTGTCGCGCCCGCCCCATATCAGTTGCAGCGCCTGCACCGTGAATTCGATTTCGCGAATGCCGCCGCGGCCGAGCTTGATGTCATGCCCCGCCACCGCGACCTGCCGCCCGGCGCCATGGTTGGCGCGGCTGGTGTGGATCTGGCGCTTGATGCCGCCGATATCGGCGATCATGGCGAAATCCAGGTAGCGCCGCCAGACGAAGGGCCTGATCTCGCGCAGGAAGCCGTCGCCCGCCGCGCGGTCGCCGGCAACCGGGCGCGCCTTGATCATCGCCGCCCTTTCCCAGTTCTGCCCCATGCTTTCGTAGTAGGTGATCGCCGCCGAAAGCCCGACCGCGAGCGGTGTCGCCCCCGGGTCCGGCCGCAGCCGCAGGTCGGTGCGGAAGACGTAGCCGCCTTCGGTGCGCTCCTCCATCAGGCGCACCAGGTCGCGGGCGATGCGTACGAAGACCGCCTGGGCCTGGTCGGGTTCGGTCGCGGCGGTGCCGTCGAACAGCAGGATCAGGTCGATGTCGGAGGAGTAGTTCAACTCCCGCGCACCAAGCTTGCCCATGCCCAGCACGATCAGCCCGGTCCCGCGCCCGTCGGGCCTGGGGCGCTTCAACTCCCCGCGCGCATGTGCCGCATGCAGCAGGTGGCGGCAGGCGCAGCCGAGCGTCGCCTCGGCCAGATCGGACAGCGCCCCGGTGATGTGGTCGAGCGCCCAGACCCCGGCGATATCGGCGGCGGCGATCACCAGCGCGCCCTGCCGCTTGGCCTGGCGCAGCAGCCCGCCGATCGCCGCGGTGGTGCTGTCGGGCGCGGCACGGGCCAGCGGCGCCAGCAGACCGGCGAAGGCCGCATCCGGCCCGCGGGTCAGCATGGCGGCAAGGCAGGCGTGTTCGCGCAAGGTGAGGTCCGCGAGGTAGGGGCTATGGCCGCCGATCGCCGCCAGCAGGTCGGCGCCGCGCGCCGCGGCCTCGGGCTGCAGGGCGGCGAAGGCTTCGGCCAGGCGTTGGCCGGCGGCCGCGTCGAACGCGCGCGGCAGGGGTGCTGCGTCACGCAATGGCGGCGCCGGGGTGGTGATGGGGGCACTATTGGGTTCGGGCGGCTTCATCTGCTGGCAGGCAAGCCGTGACCGGGCCTGTCGGTCAAGCAGCGCCTTCGTTGGCGGAGGTGGCCGCGCCGCCCGCCCCGGGCGCCGCCGAGGTCCCGCCCGGGGTGCCGGACGCGCGGCCGCCGCCGGCTGCGTCCACCACCAACGGGGCCGGCCGCCGGGTTGCGGTGTCGGTCGGGCGCGGCCTCGGGCGCGGCTGCTGGTCGGTCACCAAGGCGCTCGCCGTGGCCTGCGGCGCCGTGCTGCGCGTCGCGATGGCAGCGGTGATCCTGCTGGGGTTGGCGACCGGGGCGCTGGCCTGGCGGCTGAACACCGGCCCGCTCGACCTGCCCTGGCTGACAGCGGGGCTGCGCGAGGCGCTGGATGGCCGGACCGGGGCGATGCGGGTGGAGGTTGGCGGCGTCAGCCTGGCCTGGGCCGGGTTTCGCGACGGGCACCTGTCACCCTTGGCGCTGCGCGCGACCGGTCTGCGCCTGGCGGACCCGGCGGAACGCACGGCGTTGGAGGTGCCGGCCGCCGATATCGCCCTCTCGCTGCCCTGGCTGCTGCGCGGCGACATCGCGGTCAGCGCGCTGGACCTGGAGGGGCCGGTGCTGATGCTCTGGCCGCGCGCCGCGACCGAGGGCGGGGCTGGGACCGCGACGGTGGATGGCGCCGCCGAACCGTCGCCCGCAGCCATCCTCCAGCGCCTGGCGGAGGCGCTGCACCCCCAGGCGCCCAGCCCACTCGACGCGTTGCAGCGGCTGCGGGTGACGGGCGGGCGGATGGTGCTGCGCGATGCCGCCGGCGGCACCGTGGCGCAGGCCGGCGCCATCGCGCTGACCGCGCGGCGCGGGCCGGCCGGTAGCCTCGCGATTGATGGCACCGCGACTCTCGGCATCGGGGCGGCGCGGACCGCGGGGCGGATCGCGGTGACCGCCGCCGGCCGGCCGCTGCGCGCGACGGCGCAGATCGACCTGGTCGAAGTGACGCCCGCCTTCATGGCCGCCGCCGCCGAGGCCGGGTGGCTGCCGCCGCCACGGATGCTCGATGCCAGCCTCGGGCTGCGGCTGACCGCGCGGGCGGATGCGGCGACCGGCATCGCCTATGGCCTCGCCGCCACCATCGGGCCGGGCCGGATCGCCACGGGGCCGCCGGCCGATGGGACGACACCCGGCGTGATGCTGGCCGGTGCCTCGGCGCGGATCGATGGCACGATCGATGCGGCGGGCCAGCCGCAGGCGATCGTGCTGACCACGGCGCAGGTGCGGCTCGCCGCCATTGCGCGCGAAGGCGGCGGGGCGGAGGCGCGGGCGCCGACCCTGACCGCCAGCGGCCGCGCCTGGCGGGAGGCCGGCGGCTGGGAAGGCAGCCTCGACCTTGGGCTCGACCGGCTGAACCTGGGCGACCTTTCGGCTTATTGGCCGGCCGGGCTGGTCGAGGGCGCGCGCGGCTGGGTGCTCGACAACGTGGTATCCGGCACGACCACGGGCGGGCGCTGGCGGATCGAGGGCGCCTGGGGGGCCGGTGCCGACCAGCCCAGCCTGACCACCGTCAGCGGCACGCTGCCGTTCAGCGACGCCCGGATTTACTGGTTGCGCCCGATCCCGCCGGTCGAGGCCGCGGCCGGCACCGTGATCTTCGGTCTGCGTGAGGTCATGGTGCAGGCGCGTGGGCGGCAGTCGGGGGGCGCGCTCGATCTGCGCGACGTCTCGGTGCGGCTCAGCGACCTCGGCGGGTCGGCGGAACGCGCGGATATCGAGGTGCGGATCCTCGGCCCGGTGCCCGATGTGGTGGCGCTGATCAAGCATCCGCGGCTGGGTCTGTTCGACCGCCAGCCGCTCGACCTGAAATCCCCCGGCGGCCAGGCCGATGCGACGGTGCGGGTCGGCTTCCCGCTGATCGAGGACCTGCCGATCGAGCGGCTGGAGATTCGCGCGACGGCGCGGTTGACCCAGGCGCGGCTGGCCGATGTGCTGTTCGGCCAGGGCTTCGACCGCGGCACGCTCGACCTTGTGGTCGATCCGAACGGCTTGCGCGCGACCGGCAACGTGACCTTCGCCGAGATGCCGGTGCGGGCGCAGGTGGAGATGGATTTCCGCGCCGGCCCCGCGTCGCAGGTCGTCGCCCGCGAAAGGGTGGAGGTGCGGCCCGATGCGCGCCAGATCGGCATCACCGGCTTCGATGTCACCGATTTCGCGTCGGGGCCGGTCGCATTGGTGATCCAGACCGAGCGTCGGCGGGATGGCGCCGGCCGGGTGACCGTGCGCGGCGACCTGCGCGATACGGTGCTGTTTGTCGATCCGATCGAATGGCGCAAACCCGCCGGCAATGCCGCGACGCTGGAGGCCACGCTGGTCCTCGCCGGCGATGCGCTGGCCGCGGTAGAGGCGCTGCGCGTGGCGGGCCCCGGCGTGCTGGTGCGCGGGCGCGCGGTATTCGGCCGCGGCTCGCGGCTCGACCGGGTGGAAATCGCCGAGGCGCAGTTGGGCGCCAACCGGCTGTCGGGGGAAATCCGGCCGCCATCCGGTGCCACCCAGCCCTGGCGGCTGACCATCGCCGGCAGCGTGCTGGATGCGGCGCCGATGCTGCACACGCCGCCCGGACCCGCGGCGGCGGCCGCGCCAGCAGCGGCGACCCGGCCGCCGGTGGCCCTCGACCTGCGGCTGGACCGGGTTTCATTGGGCCAGGACCGGCGTTTGACGGATGTGGCGGGCAGCCTGTCCTTCGACAATACGGGGGCGCTGTCCCGGGCGCAGTTGACCGGCCGGGTGCCGGCCGCCCGCGGCACCGCCCCGCCCGGCGGCTTCACCTTGGCCGTCACGCCGGAGGCGCGTACCCGCAGGGTGGCCATCACCGCCGAAAATGCCGGCGAACTGCTCCAGGCGCTGGATGTGGTCGATTACCTGGAAGGTGGGCGGCTGACGGTCAACGGCACCTGGCCGCTGGGTGAGCGCGCCGGTCCCTTCGTCGGATCGGCCGACATGGACAGTTTTGCCGTGCGCGGAGCGCCGGGGCTGGGCAAGCTGCTGCAAGCGATGACCCTGGTCGGGCTGTTCGACGCGCTGAGGGGGGCCGGGCTGCATTTCGATCGGCTGGTCGCGCCCTTCACCTATGATGGCGCGTCGCTTGTCCTGAACGATGCGCGGGCGTTTTCCACGTCGCTCGGGGTCACGGCGCGCGGACGTCTGGACCGGCGGACCCGGACTATCGACATGCAAGGCACCATCGTGCCTGCCTATGTGATCAACTCGCTGCTCGGCAACATTCCGCTGCTGGGACGGCTGTTCAGCCCCGAGACGGGCGGCGGGCTGTTCGCCGCGACCTGGCGCATGACCGGGCCCATCGCCGACCCGCAGGTGGCCGTAAACCCGCTCGCGGCGCTCACGCCCGGTTTCCTGCGCGGCATTTTCGGCGGGGGTGGCGGTGAAGCCGATCGGCAACCGGCGCGATAAACGTGGTGCGGGCCGGGGTCTGGCGCCGCGCGGCCTCACCAGCGTTGTTAAAAACCGTTTGGCGCGTTCAAAGGGGCGTGGCCCCTGGCAAACTCCCCACCAAGGGGCTGCGGCGAATGTGTCTAACTGAACGTCTTCGAGACCGGTTCGGAACTGCGGGCCGGGATCACGCAGTGGATCTGCTTCTAAGAAGCCGGGTGGCCCCGTGGTGGGCTCGGCGGGGGGGGGGTGAAGTGATGAGATCGACGCCATAACAGGTCCGAGCTTACCCAGCCCGGCAAGCTGTCCGACGGAGGGGGGCGACCTCGCCACCCATCCATCCCAGACCCCGCCAACACGACGGGGCATTCCTGGCAGACGTCACGTTTCAACCGCCGACTGGCTCATTCCTTCATCGGCGTTAACAACCCGCAGCGGGGGGATGGAACGTCTACCCCCGTCTCCACCCCACGCTTCGGACGCCCAGCGTCAATGTGAGGCAGCGTTCGCACAAAGATCGGCCTTTTGCCCGGGTTTTGTCCCATTCTGAGACAGATTGGATCACGCGCTTTAAGGACATCCCCCTCCTTTGCCGGCATCACCACCCGACATGCCCTCCCTCCTCACCCTCACCGCCACCCAATCCCGCACCGTCATCGACTGGGCCGCCGCCGAGGGCTGGAACCCGGGCCTGGCCGACCTCGACGCCTTCCTCGCCCAGGACCCCGGCCTGTTCCTGGGCCTGGAGGCGCACGGCGTGCTGCAATCGGTCATCGCCGCCACCCGCTACGGCACGGGGTTCGGCTTCATCGGATGCTACATCGCTCGCCCGGAGGTGCGTGGCCTCGGCCACGGCATAGCAGTCTGGCAGGCGGGCATGGCGCGGCTGGGCGGGCGGCTGATCGGGCTGGATGGCGTGGTCGCGCAGCAGGCCAACTACGGCAAGTCGGGCTTTGCCCTGGCCTGGAACAACATCCGTTTCGGCGGCACGCCCACCCCGCCCGACGCCGGGACCGCCCAGATCGTCGATGCCGCCGGCCTGCCCTTCGCCGCCATCGCCGCCCTGGATCGTAAGGTCTTCCCGGCCCCGCGCGACGCCTTCCTCCGTGCCTGGATCGACACCCCGGGTCACATCGCACTCACTGCCGTGGCCGGGGGCGCCATCACCGGTTTTGGTGTCATCCGGCCCTGCCGGCAGGGCCACAAGATCGGCCCGCTGACCGCCGACACGCCCGCCGTTGCGGCGTCGCTGGTCGCGGCCCTGCTGCGGCGCATCCCAACGGGGCCGGTGTTCTGGGACGTACCGGAGCCCAACCACGCCGCCATGCGCCTGGCGGACTCCATCGGCCTCGCCCCCGTGTTTGAAACCGCCAGGATGTACAACGGCCCGCTGCCGGACTTGCGGATGGCGCGGATGTTCGGCATCGCCAGCCTGGAACTGGGTTAGGCCCGCCACCGACCACCAACAGCACGAGGCCCCTCGATGGCGCGTTTCCTGATCACCGGCGGCGCCGGCTTCATCGGCAGCCACGTCGCCGACGCACTGTTGCGCGCAAATCACGACGTGCGCGTGGTGGATGATTTCTCGACCGGCCAGCGCGGCAACCTCGACCCCGCGGTGAGGGTGATCGAGGGCGATGTCGCCGACGGCCCGCTGCTGCGCGACGCGGCGCGGGGCATGGACGGCATCATCCACCTGGCCGCCATCGCCTCGGTCGCACGGTCGAACGAGGACTGGCTCGGCACCCACCGTGCCAACCAGACCGGCACGGTCAGCGTGCTGGACGCGGCGCGACAGGCCGGGCGTGTTCCGGTCGTCTATGCCTCCTCGGCGGCGATCTACGGCGACCAGGGCACGGCCGCGATCCGCGAGGCTGCGCGCCCCGCCCCACGCAGCGCCTATGGCGCCGACAAGCTGGGCAGCGAGTTCCACGCCGCGGTCGCGACCGGCGTGCATGGCGTGCCGACGATGGGGTTCCGCTTCTTCAACATCTACGGGCCGCGGCAGGACCCGGCCTCGCCCTATTCCGGCGTGATCAGCATCTTCGCCGCGCGGATTGGCGCGGGGCAGGGCGTGCGCGTGGATGGCGATGGCGGGCAGACGCGCGATTTCGTCTATGTCGCCGATGTGGTGGCGCATCTGCTGGCGGCACTCGGGCTGCTGCGGGCGGAGCCGACGCGGCCGGCGGGGGTGCTGAATGTCTGCACCGGGCGATCGACCTCGATCATCGATCTCGCGCGCACGCTGGTCGCCATCGCCGGCCACGAGGTACCGATCGCGCATGGCCCGGCGCGGCTGGGCGATATCCGCATGTCGCTGGGCGACCCGGCGCTGGCCGTGGCAACCCTCGGGATCGCGGCCACGACCCCGCTCGCGGAGGGGCTGCGGCTGACCTTTGACGAATTGGCGCCGCGCTGAGTGTTGCCGGTTCAGAGCGCCGCGTTGGTCGCGCGCAGGCGCTGGGCCATTTCATCCATCACGTACCAGCAGAAGTTCGGCACTTCCTCCACCATGTAGCGGAAGGTGCGGGCGTCGATCAGGGCCAATTCGGCAGACGTCTCGGCGATCGCATCGACGCTGCGTTCCTTGCCATCGATCAGCGCCAGGATGCCCAAGCCGTCGCCCGGCTGGATGACCTCGATCACCATGCCGTTGCGCGCGACCTCGACCGTGCCGGACAGCACGACATACATGTGGCGGCCCGGGTCCCCGTGGCGGAAGACCACGTCGCCGGCCCGGTAGGTGACGAGGGTGCCCATGGTGCGGGCGAGGCCCGAGACGTCCAGGGCGTCGATATTGGCGACACTCATGCGGGTTGGCCTCCAGATCCGTGACAGCGTGTCATTTTAATGATGATACGACGACGTTCTGGCGACAAATTTGCGCAGTCAAAGTCACAAAGCCGTGCGCTCCAGCCGGTCCAGGCCCGACGTGGCCCGGGCGGGCAAGGCCAGCGGCAGTTCCACCCAGAAGCAACTGCCGCGCCCGACCTCGCTGTCGAAGCCGACCTCGCCAGCCATCAGCCCCACCAGGTGCCGGCAGATGGCAAGCCCGAGGCCGCTGCCGCCGAAGCGCCGGATGCTCGACCCGTCGGCCTGGGTGAAGCGCTGGAAAAGGGCGGGCCAGGCCTCACGCGGGATGCCGACCCCGGTGTCGCGTACCTCGATACGCAGCCGCCCGCCGCCGGCGCCGGCCTGCCACGTCGCGGTGACGACGATCCCCCCGGTTTCGGTGAACTTCACCGCGTTGCCGGCGAGGTTGGTCAGCACCTGGGCGACCCGCGCCTTATCGACCAGCACCGTCCTTGGCAGGTCGGGCGCGAGGGAAAGGGTCCAGCCCAGGCCCTTCTCGGCGGCGGCGCGGGCACAGGGGGCCAGCGGGTCGGTCAGCAGCGCCGCCGTCGCGACCGGCACGGGGCGCAGGATCATCCCCGCCGTTTCCAGCTGCGACAGTTCCAGGATGTCGTTGATCAGCCGCAGCAGATGTCGCCCCGAGTCCAGGATGATCGCGACCGCCTGCCGGTCGGCCTCGTTCAGCGGCGACGCCTCCAGCACCTGGGCCATGCCGAGGACGCCGTTCAGCGGGGTGCGCAGTTCGTGGCTCATATTGGCCAGGAAATCGCTCTTGGCCCTGGTCGCGACCTCGGCCTTTTCCTTGGCGTCGCGCAGTTCGACCTCGCGCAGGCGGGCGTCGCCGAGCAGGCCGCGTTGCGCGGCCTCGCTGGTTGCCAGTGCATGCAGGCGGTCGCGCATCGCCTCCGCCATGTCCCGAAAGGCGATGGTCAGGCGGGCGACCTCGTCATCGCCCTGCGGTTGCAGCGCGATGTCGTAGCGGCCGCCGCGCAGCGTGATCGCCGCGGCCTCCAGCCGCCGCAGCGGGCGGAACAGCAGGCGGGTGCCGATTCCGACCACCGGCACCATCAGCGCCAGGGCGGCGATGCCGGCGATCAGCCCGCCCGCCAGCAACTGGTCGTGAACGGCCTGCAGCGGCCGGCGCGACAGGCCGAAATAGATGCAGCCGAGTTCCTGTCCCGCGATGGTGATCGGCACGGCGAAGACCATCCGCTCCTCACCATCGGCCATGCGGACCAGGCCCGGCTGGACCGGGCCGTCGATCGAGAGGGACCAGCCTTCGGTGGCGATCACCTGATCCCGCGCATCGGCCAGCACCATGTGCGTGAAGCTGCCGCCCGCGACGCTTTCATGCATCACCGCCCGGATGGTGGCGTAGTCGCGTTCGATCATCGCGGCGCTGAGGGCGGCATCCAGGATCGGCTTGAAGGCGGCCGCACTGGCGGCGAGTTGGCGATCCAGCGCCTGCACCACCAGCCGGTCCTGCAGGAATGTCAGCGCGCCGGTCAGCGCCAGCATCGCGCTGGCGGCCAGGACGAAAAGCTTCAGTCGGAAGGAGAGGCGCGGGCGCATGGGGGGCAGGCGGTCCGGCGCGTCACGGCGCGCGGAGCAAGGCCCTGGTCTCCGCCACGACGTCATCCAGTTCCGCGAGGTCTGCCGGCGTCACCGGCCGGATGCCGGCAAAGCCGGTGGCGGCGAAGAAGGCGCGGCCGGCCTCACTGGCGGGAAAGGCTGCCAGCGCCGCGGTGATGCGTGCGGTATCGGCGTCATTCACCCCCGGGCCCAGCAGCACCAGAAAGCCCGGCAAGTGGGCAAAGACCCGCCAGACCACCAGCGTGTCGCGGATTTCGGCGCGGATGGCGTTGAACTCGCCACGGCTCATCACCGCGGCCCGGCTGTCGCCGGTCACCAGCAGTTGCGCCAGGCTGTCCTCGTTGCGGGCGTGCACGGCGGTCACGTCGCGGCCCATGTCCAGGCCCTGCGCGCGCAGCCAGTGGATGAACTTCAGCGCAACCAATGATTGCGGGTTCGTCATCGCGACCACCCGGCCACGGAGTTCGCCGAGGGCGCCGAGCGGGCGTTCGCGCAGGCTCACGATCAGGCCGGGGATGCGCGGTTCATACATCGCGACCGGGCGCAGGCCGCCGTCGATCTGCGCGACCCGGCCGAGGTTCGCCGCCGTCACCACCAGGCCATAGGCGCCGGCGAGGCTGCGCTCGTGGAAGGCTTGCAGGCCGGGGGCGGACACGATGTCCACCGGGCGGCCCAGTGCTGCGGCCAAATATGTGCGGAACGGCTGATACTGGGCCAGCAGGATGCGCGGGCTGACATTCGGCATCACGCCGACCTGCAAGGCCTCTGCCTGCGCCCGCGCGCCGATCGGTGCCGCAAGAAGCAGGCCTGCGGCAAGAGCCCGGCGTGTGAGGTGCGCGATCAGGTGGCCTCCGATATCCGACAGGGCGGGCTGGCTACAACCGGAGCGCAGAATAGCGGCCTCGGGCGGCGAAACCCAAGGGCATTTGTGCATGAATTGCGACAAATCACGAATTGTGAAGCGTTCAAGGCCGGGCCGTCAGGCCGAGGCCTGGATCAGTGCAGCGATGTAGCCGTAGCAAAAGCCGAAGGCGACGCCCTGCGGGTCCCGCCCGTCGATCGTGGGCACATGGTCCGGCATCAGCATGTGGCGGTAACCAAGCGCCCGGTACAGCCGTACCGCGGCCGGCATGTCCATGCAGCCTTCCTCCGGGAAGGTTTCCATGAAGGAGCCTTTGCGGCCGCGAATGTTGCGGAAATGCACGTTGAAGATCGCATCGCGTTCGCCGAACCAGCGTATGACGTCGAAGATCTCGCGGGCTGGATCGTCCAGCATCTCGGCCACGGTGCCCTGGCAGAAGTTCAGCCCGTGGTAGGGGCTGGGCCTCGTGGTCACGAAGCGTTGCAATCCCGCCACGGTGCCGAGCACGCGGGTCACGCCGCGATAGCCGGGCGGCGTCCAGGGGTCGTGGGGGTGGCAGGCCAGGCGCACGCGGGCGGCCTCGGCCGCCGGCACCACGTGGTCGAGAAAGTGTTCGATCCGCGCCCAGTTCTCTGCCTCCGTCACCACGCCGGCGATGCCAGGGGCCGCGTCCTGGTCGCCGTCATCCCAGCGGAAGGCGGCATTGCGCGATCCGCCGCGGCCGGGTTCATCCGGCGTGCGCGGGATGCCGATGATGTTCAGGTTGTATTTCGCCGCCGGAATCCCTGCCGCACCGATCCGCCCGATCAGCGTGCAAAGGCTGTCGAGTTCTCGCGCCCGGTCGGGTTCGCGGCCCAGCATGATATTGGGCGAATGCTGCTGTTCGAGCGGGCGCGAAGACAGTGGCAGTTGCACCATATCGAGTGCCAGGCCGAAGCGGGCGACATGGTCGCGCAACCGCAGCAGGTCATCGAGCGACCAAAGATGCGGATTGCCCGGTGGGTCGGCGCAGATATGGGTGACGCCGAGTTGCGCCCAGACGCGGTAATCGTCGTCGTCGCGCGCGCGCAACTGCGTGCCGAGCAGCATATGGTCATCCTCCCCGATGGCGCGCCGCTTGCGGCGGTGCTTCCGGACATGCAAGCATCCTCTCGAAGCCGGGCCAAGCCGGGACAAGAAACAGGGAAACATTGATCATGGACGAGACCGGCATCAACCGTCGTGGCCTATTGCAGGGTGCGGCCGGCATGGCGCTCGTCGTGCCGGGGTTGGCCGCGGCGCAGGCGGTCGTGCGCGAAGCCCCGGACCTCGCCGCCCTGGTGCAGCAGAACCGGCTGCCGCCGCTGGCGCAGCGGGTCGGTACGGCGCCGCTGGTGGTCACGCCGAACGAGCCCAACCCGCGCTACGGCGGGACCCTGCGGCGGGGTTTGCGCGGCGGCTCCGACCACAACGGCATCCTGCGCCTGGTCGGCAACCAGGGGCTGACGCGCTGGAACATGGCCTTTACCGATGTACTGCCGGGCGTCGCGCAGTCGTGGGAGGTGAGTGCGGACAGCAAGGTCTTCACCTTCAAACTGCGGCCCGGCATGCGCTGGTCGGATGGTGCGCCGTTCACCGCGGATGACGTGCTGTTCTCGGTCAACGACTGCATCCTGAACAGCGAATTATACCGCTCGCCACCAAGCCTGTGGGTGATCGACGCCAAGCCGGTGGTTTGCGAGAAAGTCGACGACACCACGGTGCGCTTCACCTTCGCCGGACCGTACGGGCTGTTCCTGCAACAGATGGCGACGCCGCTCGGGCAGCACCCGACGCTTTTCGCCAAGCACTATTGCGCGCGCTTTCACCCACGCTTCAACCCCGAGTTGGCGGCGGTGCTGCGGACGGCGAATGTGTCCGATTGGGCGCAGTTGTTCCGCCAGCGCTGCGGCGACATCGAAATCCCGTCGCGCTGGTCGAACGCGGAAAAACCGACGCTGGAGCCCTGGGTGATCGAGGAAGCCTATCAGGGCGGGGCAACTCGCGTGACCATGCGGCGCAACCCGTTCTTCTGGCAGGTCGATACCGAAGGCCGGCAACTGCCCTACATCGACCGGTTGAATTTCCAGATCTACCAGGATGTGGAAAGCCTGATGCTGGACGTGATCGGCGGCAGGCTGGACCTGCAGGAACGCCATATCGACACGCTGGCGAACAAGCCGGTGGTGTCGCAGAACCAGCAGCGCGGCGGCTATCGGATGTTCGAGACGGTGGCCTCGCTGTCCAACTCCATGACGATCTATCCGAACATCACCCACAAGGACCCGAAGATGCGGGAGATGCTCGGCCAGAAGGATTTCCGGCGCGCCCTGTCGCTCGGCATCAACCGGCCGGAGATCGTCGAGATCGTCTATCTGGGTCAAAGCGAGCCGTGGCAGATCGGACCGCGGCCGACGCATCCCTGGTACCACGAGAAACTCGCGCGGCAGTTCACCGAGCACAATGTGCCCGAGGCGAACCGCATCCTCGACCGCCTGGGCTACAACCGCCGCGACAGCCAACGGTTCCGGCTGCGGCCGGATGGGCAGCGGGTGTTCCTGTCGATCGATGTGATCACCGCGCTGTATCCCGACAACAACGACGCGCTGGAACTGATCAAGCGGCACTGGGTCGAGATCGGGGTGGACCTGAAGATCAACGCCATCGACCGCTCGCTATACTACACGCGCGGCGACAACAATGATCCCGACATGGCGGTATGGCCGGGGCCCGGCGGGCTTGAGCCGATCCTGGACCCGCGCGACTACGCAGCCCTGCACCCGCAAGGCACGCGCTATGCCATTCCCTGGGCGGTCTGGTATGCGTCGGGCGGGCGCGATGGCGCCGAGCCGCCGGACCACCAGAAGCAACGGATGCGCCTGTACGACGCGGCCCGTTCGACCGCCGACACGGCGGAGCAGGGCCGGCTGATGAAGCAGGTCTTCGACATCGCCGCCGAGCAGTTCGAATGCATCGGCGTGGCGATGGCGCCCAACTTGTATGGCGTCGCGAACAACCGGCTGCGCGGGGTGCCGGCGAGCATGCCGAACAGCTGGTCCTGGCCGCATCCGGCGCCGTCGCTGCCACAGCAGTTCTTCTTCGCGTCGTGACATGACCGGCTTCATCCTGCGGCGGGTCCTGTGGATGATCCCGTCGCTGGTGGCGGTCAGTTTGCTTGCCTTCTTCCTGATCCAACTGCCGCCGGGAGACTATGTCACGACCTATGTGGCGACCCTGGCGGCATCGAACGAGATCGTGGACCAGCAGACCGCAGCCGAGTTGCGCGACCGATTCGGACTGAACCAGCCCTTCATCGTGCAGTATTGGCTGTGGATCACCGGCATTCTGCTCCGCGGCGATTTCGGCCTGTCGTTCGAATGGCAGCAGCCGGTGTCGGGGCTGATCTGGGAACGGATGGGGCTGACGCTGTTGCTCACCACCTCCACCCTGTTGATGACCTGGGCGATCGCGCTGCCGATCGGCGTGCTCTCGGCGGTGCGGCAATACAGTTTCGCGGATTACTTCTTTACCTTCATCGCCTTCCTGGGGCTGGCGATCCCGTCGTTCCTGCTGGCGCTGGTGCTGATGTATGTGGCGGTGGTGCATCTGGGCCAGGACGTGTCCGGCCTGTTCAGCGACGAATACCAGACGGCCCCTTGGTCACTGGCCAAGGTTGGGAATTTGCTGACCCATCTGTGGGTGCCGGTCACCATCCTGGCGGTGAACGGGACGGCGGGGCTGATCCGCATCATGCGCGCCAACATGCTGGACGAGTTGCACCGCCCCTATGTCGTGACCGCGCGGGCGAAAGGGCTTTCGGAGTTCCGTTTGCTGGTCAAATATCCCTTCAGGCTGGCGATCAACCCGCTGGTATCGACGATCGGCTGGATGCTGCCGCAACTGATCTCGGGCGCCACCATCGTCGCGGTGGTGATGAGCCTGCCGATTGCGGGGCCGCTGCTGTTGCAAGCGCTGCTGGCGCAGGACATGTACCTGGCCGGTGCCTTCCTGTTGCTGATGTGCACGCTGACCCTGTTCGGCATGCTGATTTCCGACATCCTGCTGGCGGTGATCGACCCGCGGATCCGGTTCGACTGATGGACCAGCCGATCACCATTACGGCGATTCCCAATCCGCCGCCGGCCGACCAGCGTTTCGCCGTCGCCTCACAATGGCGGCTGATGTGGTGGAGTTTCAAGCGGCACCGCCTGGCCATGCTCGGCGGGGCGATCGTGATCTTCCTGTATCTGGTGGCGGCCATACCGGGCTTCTTCGCGATCAACGAACCGGGGCGGCAGAATGCGCGCGCGGTGTTCCACCCGCCGCAGGCGCTGCACTGGATCGATACGGCCGAGGACGGGTCCTGGCGCATCGCCCCGCATGTCACGGCGATGCGGATGGCGCGCGACCCGGTGACACTGGCGCCGAGTTTTCGCCCCGACGGCAGCCGCAAGATCTATCTGGCCTTCTTCACCGAGGGGTATGACCACTACCTCTTTGGCCTGATCCCGACCAACGTCCATCTGCTGGCGCCGGCGAACCCACGCGAACAGGTCTATCTGTTCGGCGCCGACCGGCTTGGCCGCTGCGTCTACAGCCGCATCATGGTGGCGGCGCAGACCTCGCTGATGATCGGCCTCGCGGGCGTCTTCCTGTCGCTGGTGATCGGGCTGCTGCTGGGCGGCATCTCCGGCTATTATGGCGGCCGCATCGATTTCGCCGTGCAGCGGGTGATCGAATTCGTGCTGTCGTTGCCGACCATCCCGATCTGGCTGGCGCTGGGGGCGGCGCTGCCGCAGAACTGGCCGCCGGAGCGCATCTACCTCTGCATCACCATCATCCTCAGCCTGGTCGGCTGGGCGCAATTGGCGCGGGTCGTGCGCGGGCGCTTCCTGTCGCTGCGGACGGAGGATTTCGTGACCGCCGCCAGGCTCGACGGCGTCTCGGAAAAGCGGATCATCTTCCGGCACATGCTGCCGTCCTTCGCGTCGCACATCATCGCCTCGGTCACGCTCGCGATCCCGGCGATGATCCTGGCGGAAACGGCGCTGTCGTTCCTGGGCCTGGGGTTGCAGCCGCCCGTCATCTCCTGGGGCGTGCTGCTGCGGGAGGCGCAGAACATCCGCTCCATCGCCACCGCGCCCTGGCTTTTTGCCCCGGGCGGGGCGGTGGTCCTGGCCGTGCTGGCGTTGAACTTCCTGGGCGACGGGCTGCGGGATGCGGCGGACCCTTACCAGAAATGACCAGCGACCTTGCTCTTGATGTCCAGGACTTGCATGTGTCCTTCCCGACGCGCGCCGGGCTGGTGCGGGCGGTGGACGGCGTGTCGCTGTCGTTGGCGCGCGGCAAGACCACCTGCGTCGTCGGGGAATCAGGGTCCGGCAAAAGCGTCACGGCCCGCGCCATATTGCAGATCGTGGACCCGCCGGGGCGCATCACGGCCGGGCGCATCCTGTTGCGGCGCGCGGGCCAGCCGGAATTGGACTTGGCCGCGCTGCATCCGCGCAGCCGGGCGATCCGCCAATTGCGTGGCCATGATGTCGCGATGATCTTCCAGGAACCGATGTCCTCGCTGTCGCCGGTGCATACGGTGGGCGACCAGATCGGCGAGGCGGTGCGCCTGCATCTGGGCCTGAACCGACGGGACACCCGGGCGCGGGTGATCGAATTGCTGGGTCAGGTGGATATCCCCGATCCGGCGCGCGCGATCGACCGCTACACGTTCGAATTCTCGGGCGGCATGCGCCAGCGCGTTATGATCGCGATGGCGCTGGCTTGCGATCCGTCCGTGCTGATCGCCGACGAACCGACGACCGCGCTGGATGTCACTACCCAGGCGGAGATCCTCGACCTGCTGCGCCGGTTGCAGGATGCGCGCGGCATGACGGTGATGTTCATCACCCACGACATGGGCGTGGTGGCGGAGATCGCGCATGACGTGGTGGTGATGGAACGCGGCCAGGTGCGGGAACGCGGCACGGTGCATGAGGTCTTCGCCGCACCGCGCGATCCCTATACCCGCATGCTGCTGGGCAATGTGACCAAACTGGAACGCCCCTCGGCCATCCGGCTCGCGCGACCGACGCGCCCGGCGTCGCCGCCGGTCCTTAGCCTGACCGATGTCGAAATGCGGTTTTCCTCCGGCAAAGGCCTGTTCAAGCGGAATGCGACCGAGATCCGCGCAGTGGACGGCATTTCGCTGGAGGTTCGCGCCGGCGAGACGCTGGGTGTGGTCGGCGAGAGCGGTTCGGGCAAGACCACGCTCGGGCGCTGCATCCTGCGTGTGGTGGACCCGACAGGCGGGGCCATCCGTTATCGTCGGCGCGACGGGTCGGTGATCGACCTGGCGACGGTGCAGGGTGAGGCGCTGCGCACCGCGCGCTGCGAAATCCGCATGGTTTTCCAGGACCCTTTCGCCAGCCTGAACCCGCGGATGACGGTGGCGCAGATCGTCGGTGAGCCGCTGTTGGTGAACGGGCTGGCACGGGGCGATGCGCTGCGCGAGCGGGTGGCGGCGCTGCTCGACCGCGTCGGGATCGCGCCGGACTGGGCCGAACGCTATCCGCATGCCTTCTCCGGTGGGCAGCGGCAGCGCATCGGCATCGCCCGGGCGCTGGCGCTGTCGCCACGGGTGATCGTGGCGGATGAACCAACCTCGGCGCTTGATGTGTCGATCCGGGCGCGGATGCTCGACCTGTTGCTGGAATTGCAGGATGAGTTGGATCTCGCCTTCATCCTGATCAGCCATGATATTTCGGTGATCCGCTACATGTGCGATCGGGTGGCGGTGATGCATCGCGGCCGGGTTGTGGAAACCGGTGAGACCTTGCAGGTCTGCGACAACCCGCAGCATGCCTATACCAAGGCGCTGCTGTCTGCGGTGCCGCGGCCGGACCCGGAGGCGCGGCGGATGCACCTGCGACACCGCTATGCACCAGGTTAGGCAAATTAGGCAAATGTCACTGGCAATCCCCCCAGCCGATATCTGACGATGCGTTCGCGCGAAATCCTGCGAAAGGGAGCCGGCCATGGCGGATGATTCATTGCAGACGACAATCTCGGCCTTCGCCGACAAGCTCGGCAAGGCGGCGGAGGGCCTGTTGACGGTCAAGGTGCGGACGCTCCTTGGCAACCAGGCGCTGGCCATGAACGCCAGCGAAGACGGTGTCATCGACGTGCCCCAGGGCACCGAGGGCGCCTTCTCGGCCTGCAACATGGCGACCGGCGACATCATCGCCTGTTTCTCCGACAAGGTCGCTTCGGCCGACCAGATCAAGCAACTGCATGATGAGGCGGTGAAGCTCGGCACCGAGACCTTCCGCAAGAACGTCGAACTGTTGACCAAGGTGCTGATGGAGCTGATCGACAAGCAGCGGACCGGGGGCTGACCGCATGGGCTTGTGGGGGTGGCTGTTCGGCCGCCGGCGGGATACCGCGGCGCCACCGGCCGCCCCGGATTCCAGCGGCAAGCTGATTGGCCAGTCGCTGCTTCGGCTGGAGATCAACACCATCATCAAGAGCAACATGACCGGCGAACCGATGCCACCGCTGCCGATCGCGCTGCTCGATATCGCGACCGAGTATGCCGGCAAGCTCGAAGCCTTTGGCCTCAGCGAGCAGGATCTCGCCCGCGGGCTGTTCCCCGAGGAGCCGGGCAGGGTGCGCTCCGCGCTGGAGGTGCGCGAGCAGTTGGCGCCGACCTTCGACCGCTTCGTGGCCCTGCGCGGCGTGGCCCAGAGCATGCTCGTGGCCAAGGAAAGCACACGACTTGCATCGCCTGGCACGCCTGGCACCATCGCGGCGGGGCTGCCGAGCGTGAACGAGGTCACCGTCAGCCGCATGGTGCAGAACTGCGAGATCATCCTCGACATCATAAAGCGGCTGCCGCGCGATGGCCTGCTCTGGCAGCACCTGGGCATGACGCGGGCGCAGTTGCAGGGCGACGACAGCGGTGGCGCCGCGGCACTGCGGCTTGGACCCTACGACATCAGCCCGACGCAGTTCATGCGGCTGCGCAAGGTCTGGGATGTCGGCACCGAGGAGATTGTGGCGCAGACCAGCATCTCGCTGAGCGGCGACGTGCTGATGCGCGTCTCGCCGCTGCTGATGACCGCCGAGTATCGGGGGTTGCTGGATATCCATCGCGATGCGGTGTCGATGTCCACCGGGTACTGGCGTGACCTGATGAATGCCGCGGTGACGCTGGCGACCGTGGCGGCGGGTGCCCTGCTGGGCACGCCGAAGCGCTGAGCTCGGCCATGCGCTGGCTCACCCCGACAATGAATTCGCTGCTCCGCACCGGGCAGTTGCAGATCGAGACCGGCATGGGGGCGGGCGGCCACCCCTTGCTGCGGACGCGGATCGGGCTGGGTGGCGATGTGCTGGTCTTCGTCCATCGCGATTTCGCAGCGGATACGCGCCCGGCGGTGCTGGCGGAGCACGCCCGCGCCGCCCGCGCCGCCCTGCGTAGCATGCGCCGGATGCACGGCGCGCTGGTCGCGCTGGTGTCGTCGGTGACCTTCCTGGTCTTCGTCGCCCTGCCCTGGGCCGCCGGCGCGATCAGCCTGCTGCAGGCGGAGGGGCCGGCGTGGGTGCGGCTGTCCGACGCGGCGCTGCCGGCCGTGCTGGGTGGCCTCGGCGCGGCCTTCTTCGGCCGGCTGCGCCGGTGGGTCGCGCGCCTGGTGGTGGCCCGGGTGCTGGCCCGTTATCTGCGCCTGGGGCAATAGCGCCGCCGGCGGTCGCACCCAGCCAGGAAATCACCTGTAACTTCACCGGCCAAACTGCGTTAAAATCATTCCATTACAGGGCGCCGACGATGCGATTTCGATGCCTGGTGGCGGTGATGGTCATAATCGCCTTGGCTGGATGCGATGACCGCAAGGATGCGAGCGCCCCCGCCGAGCGGACCGACGAGGCGAAGGCTGATCGCCTGGCCTTTTCCCGGAACCTCGCCGAGACCATGCTGCGCGCCGGTGTGCGCGGGCCCGCGGCGATGGAGTTCCGTGGCGTCCAGGCCTATCGGCAGGCCCAACCCGACACCATCGCCGTCTGCGGCCAGTTGAACGTGCGGGGGCCGGGCCAGGCCTCCGTGCCCTTCGTCACGGTGGTCAGCTACCCTGACGCTGGCGCCCCGCGCATGCACCAGATGGTGGCGATGAGCGGCGTCGAGGCCACCCGGGTCTACCTGGAATCGCTGTCGCGATGCCTGGAAAATGGTGGGCCCGCGACCACCCGTCGTGGCGCGCCGCCTGCCCTGCCGACCATCCCGAACGACCTGCCCTATGCCACCGGGCACGCGTCGCCCCGGGCGGGGCCGGTCGAGATTGCGGTCTCGCTTCCAGGCGGCACCGGGCAAAGCGGCGCCGCGCAAGACAGCACCGGCTTCCAGCCCGCCGCGGGCGAGCAGGCGGTGGTGCTGCGCCGGTCGGGCAATGTGCGGGTCCACCCCAGCGGCGGCGGCGAGGTGCTGCGCGTCGCGCCGCGCGGCGCGACGCTGCGGGTGTTCGGCACCGCGCCGGGGGGATGGCTGCAGGTGGGGGAGGACGCGCCGGTTGGCTGGCTGCACATCAGTCTGGTGAGCGGCACGGCGCCGTGACGCTTGTGTCGCCACGTCACGTTCAACCTGGCTCGCCTGTCAGGGATTGAGGATCGGCCGCGTCGCCTGCCTGCCATCCTCGACGTTCCGCAGGACGATCGCGTGGCCATGGACCGACGCTGGGTGCGTCCGGCAGGGCCAGATGCCCGGACGCTCTTGGCCAGCGCGTGCTGGTCTGCACCGGCGGGCGTTCGATCGGCCTGGCCGCAAGGGCGTGTCGATGGCAAGGTAGTGCGCATCAGCTACATCGTTTGCGCCCGGGCCCGCCTGGCGCCGACCAACCTGTCGCACCTGCTGCACCCCGCGGGCGAAGCCCGGACGATGGCGCGCGGGTGATGATCGACTTGACCGAAATGCGATACATCGCCGGGATGAACGAGGTCCATCGGGGCATCCTGCCACGTCGGGCGACCATCCCGGGCAGCATGGGGATGCCGGACCTGTCGGCGGAAATCGATGTGATGTCCTGGCTGCCACGGGAGGCCTGGAGCCTGTGCACTCTGGGCACTCCGCATCGGCGCGTTACGCGATTGATGGCTTCCTTTGGGTGCGTCCTTGGGCGTGATTGCTCGCCGTGAAACATGCGCGTGCAACCATTGCCGACCTGTTGGGTTATCCCCCTCGACTGCGCACCGCGGTCAAGCACGGCTGCGAGCACCCATTACGTATCACCGCGATCGAAGTGACCCACGACGACGCTGACGGTTTTGGGGAGGAGCTGTGCGTTAACGGGTTCAGCGGAATCCGCTGGAAAGGAATGGTCGGCAATGATTCCGGCAGGGAATGTACAGGCAGGATTGTCTGTCGCCTCGGCAGGCGATGTAAACGGTGACAACCTCGTCGACTACCTCATTGGCGTGCGGGTCGCCGACACCAACATCAGCGTCCAGTCCGCCGCCACCTATCTGATCTTCGGCAATACTGGCCTTGCGAGCTCCCAACTGAGCACCGCGAGCCAGGGCGTCGTGAGCATACGCATCGACGGCCAGATGACCGATGCGCGGAGTGGCTGGTCGGTCGCCAGCGCGGGCGACGTGAATGGCGACGGCCTGGCCGACGTGATCGTTGGTGCGCCGAGTGCCGGGACCAACGGTCGGCTCGACTCGGGTTCCAGCTACGTCGTGTTTGGCCAAGCCAGTTGGCCGACCAACATCGACCTGGCGAACCTTGGCAGCGGCGGCTTCCGTATAGACGGAGATGTGGCCCGCGCCGCCAGCGGAATGTCGGTCGCATCCGCCGGCGACGTCAATGGTGACGGCTTTGCCGACATCGTGATCGGCGCGCCCGGCGTTGGGCCAGATGGCGAAGACCCAGCGAACCCGACCGTGGTCAGCGGATCCAGTTACGTCGTATTCGGGAAGGCGAGCAACTTCGGCACCGTAGATCTGGCCAGTCTGGGCACCGCAGGCTTTCGGATCAACGGCGCCGCGGGCGCCGACTACAGTGGCATTTCGGTGGCTTCGGCGGGCGACATGAACGGCGACGGCTTCGCCGACCTCATCATCGGCTCATCGCAGGCCGACAACAATGGCCGCACCAATTCCGGCTCCGCCCATGTCGTCTTCGGTAAAGCGAGTGGCTTTGGTACCGTAAACTTGGCTGACCTGGGCAGCGCGGGTTTCCGGATCGACGGCGCGGCCAGCGGCGACCTCGCGGGGATGTCCGTTGCCTCGGCGGGCGACATGAACGGCGACGGCTTCGGCGACGTGATTCTGGGCGCACCCAATGCCGGCAACAATGCGCGGCCGGCCTCCGGCTCCAGCTATGTGATCTTCGGCAAGGCCACCGGGCTTGCGACTATCGACCTCGCAACGTTAAGCGCGGCGGCAGGTTTCCGTATCGACGGCGCGGCCAGCAGCGACGCGACCGGCGGTTCCGTTGCCGCGGCCGGCGACGTCAACGGAGACGGCTTTTCAGAAATCATTATCGGCGGCCCGGGGGCGGATAACGGCACTACCGATTCGGGCTCCAGCTATTTGCTCCTGGGCAAGGCCAGCGGCTTCGCGACGATTGACCTGGCTGCGCTGGGCGACGCCGGAGTCCGCGTCGATGGCGTGGCGGCGAATGACGGTAGCGGACGTTCGGTGGCCGGCGCCGGCGACGTGAACGGGGACGGCTTCGCCGATATCCTGATCGGTGCCGACGGCGTCGGGCGGCCCTCGACCTCCGACCCGAACGGCTTGAACCAGTCTGCCGTCGCAGCCTACACGGTGCTCAGCCAGCAGACGGGCAATGCCACGCTGCTTGGCACCACCCTGGCCGACCGTTTGTTCGGGGGCGCCGGCAACGACACACTCAGAGCGCTGGCCGGCGATGACTTGCTGTTGGGCCGCGCCGGCAATGACGCGCTCAACGGCGGCGCCGGCAACGATACGCTCGATGGCGGCGATGGCAACGACACCGCCATCTACAACGCCGATCCCGGCACCCTGCGGATCCGCCAAAGCGGCAGCGGGCTTACCGTCGAGGCCGGCGCGCTGGGCACCGACAGCCTGACCAGCATCGAGTTCTTCAGCACCAATGACGGCAGTGTCGAAATCTTCGCCGACCTCACCGGCCTTTTCCGTCAAAGCATCGGAAGCGAGAACATCTTGCTGCTGGGTACTAAGTATTCCGGCCCGGTGGCAACGCTGGAGCGGCAGTTGTTCGGAACAGGCGAGAGTGAGGTGTATGGCGGCACGCGCGGCAATGACTTCATGAACCTGTTCGCCGGCGATGACGCGGCGAATGGCGGCGCCGGCAACGACGTGATCGACGGCGGGCTGGGGTCCAACTTCCTGACTGGCGGCGCCGGGAAGGACGTCTTCTTCTCCGATGGCCGGGGCGGTGGCGTGACCTGGACGACGATCACTGACTGGGAAGTGGGCGAGCAGCTTTCGGTGTGGGGCTGGCGGCCGGGCGTTTCGCGCATCGAATGGGTGGATTCCGACGGCGTCGGGGCCTTCAAGGGCGTGACCATGCGTGGCGACCTGAACGGCGATGGTCAGAACGATACGATCGTCACCTGGACCGACAAGACCCGGGCCGATTTGCCGACACCCGTCGAGTTCAACGACCTCCTCTGGTTCATTGGATAGGAGACGCGCCAGCCAGGTACTGCCTGCTAGCCGAACATCTCGATCGATCCATCCAGATCCATCAGCCCCGTCTCCACCCGCATCGCCGGGTGGCGCCGGCCGACCTCGGCACGGAAGGTTTCGAGCGAGGCGAGGTGGGTCACGGTCTCGATCTGCCGGTCGCCGACGCGGGCCGCGCCATAGGCGATCTTCGCCGCGCCGCAGTCGCGGTGATTCACGGCGATGACCTTGGGGATGCCGTGCAACTGAATGGAGGCGCCAAGATTGTCCCAGAACGTCCCACGCCAAGCCTGGAACGCCGGGGCGACGACGCCGATGGCGGCGCCGGCGAAGGCGAACTGGCTGTATTTGCCGATGATGTTCTGCTGCCGTGCCCAGCCCAGAGTCGGTTCAGGAAAGCGCGGGTCGATGCAGACAAGCACCATCGCATCATACCTCCCTGCGGCCGCCGAAGCCCGCCTGGACCAGCCAACCGAGAGCCCGGCCGCCCCCGCGCCCCCCACCAGGACGCGTCGGCCGAAACGCCCTGCCAGGTGATCTGCGAAGCAGCCGCAGCCGGTGGGGTGCGAAAGGCCCAGTGTCATGACATGATGTTCCTGCCCAAGGGTGGATGACTGGACCCCAGCCTTAAGCAGTGCGTGTGAACACAAGAAAAATGCGCGCGCCCTTACCGCAGGCACCGCACGAAGACGGTAGAGGCATGCGCGACCTCCCCCACCTCGGCCGCGGTCCGCAGCGATCCGGTCGCGGCCAGTCGCGGCTCCACATCCGACCCGCGCAGCCAGTCCAGCGCCTCCTGCGACTTCACCGCGAAATTCACGTTCTGCGGGATGTCGCCGGTACGGGCGGCGATGCGCTGGGCGTTGAGCTTCGACACCACGATGCCGACCACATGGCCGCCCAGGTCCAGCAACGGCCCGCCGGAATTGCCCGGCTGCACGGGGGCCGAGATCTGGTATTGCCGCACATTGTCCGACAGCCCCTCCAGCGCCGAGACGTCGCCCGTGGTCAGCGTCGGCCCCGATGACAGCAATCCGGCCAGCGGGAAGCCATAGGTCACCACCGCCTCGCCCCGCCGCACCGCTGGCCCGCTGCGAAAGGCAAGGGCGGGCCCGACCTCGACCTCCACCGCCAGTACGGCCAGGTCCCGTTCGGCATCGGTGCGGAGCACGCGGGCGTCGATGTCGCGACCCCCCGTGGTGCGCAGCCGCACGCCGGTGCAGCCCTCGACCACGTGGTGGTTGGTCATCACGCGGCGATCGGCGATGACGAAGCCGGTCCCGCTGGAGACCTGGCGCGCATAGGGCGGTATTTCGCCGGGCGCGAGGGCGCGCGGCTTGGCCGGCAGCGCGGCCTGGGCACGGGGCGCGGGCGCGCCCGGCTTGCCTGGCAGGGCGGCGGCGGGCGGCGGCGCGCCGGGCTTGCCCGGCAGGTTGCCCCCCCCCTGCTGCGCAAGCGTCGGCTGGGCGGCCAGCAGGCAAAGGGCGGTGGCGATCAGGGGGGTGCAGCGCATCCGCTTAGCCTGCGACCCCTCGGCCCGCGCGGTCAACGCCGCGTTTTCCAAACGCCTTGTCGCGTTCAAAGTAGCCCCTCCCGCCGGAACGACAAATGCTTGCCATTGCCGATGATCAGATGGTCGTGCACGACGATGCCAAGCACCGCCGCGGCCGATTTGATCTCGGCCGTCATCTCGATATCGGCGCGTGACGGCGTCGGGTCGCCCGAGGGGTGGTTGTGCACCAGGATGATCGCCGTCGCCTGCACCTCCAGCGCGCGCTTGACCACTTCGCGCGGATAGACCGGCGTATGGTTCACCGTGCCGCGGGCCTGGGCCTCATCCGCCAACAGGCGGTTCTTGGCGTCCAGGAACAGGATGCGGAATTGTTCGACCGTCTCGCGCGCCAGCGCCGCCGAGAGGTAGTCGATCAGCCGCTGCCAGTTGTTCAGCACGGGCTGGGCGCGCACCTCCTCCCGCATCATCCGCAGGGCCGCGCCCTGCACCAGTTTCAGGGCGGCGACGGCGCTGTCACCGACGTGGTCGGTGTCCTTCAGGTGGCGTGGTTCGGCGGCCATGACGGCGGCGAAGGAGCCAAAGCGCGTCAGCAGCGCCTTGGCGATCGGCTTTGTGTCGCGGCGCGGGATGGCCAGGAACAGCAGCATCTCCAGCATCTCGTAATCCTGAAGGCTGTCCGGGCCGCTGCTCAGCAGCCGCCCTCGCATGCGGTCGCGATGGCCGTCCGGCCCGGCCGCCGCCTCCGACACCAGCGGCGCTTCCATCAGCAGGAAGCCGTCGGAAACTTCGGCCATACCGCGACGCCTGGCTACCATTGCTCTCGTTTCCGTGATCGGACGGAGGCTAGGCGGCGGCGGCGGTTCCGTCACCCCTTTTCGCGTCAGTGCGTGTGGCCCCCCGTCGTGGCGCCGGCCCGCTCCACCGTCAGTTCCACCGTCACCTCACCGGCGCGTTCGAAGCGCAGGGTGAGCGGCACGCGGCTGCCGATGGCCAGGGGGCCGGCCAAGCCGATCAGCATGATATGCAGCCCGCCCGGAGCCAGAGTCACGGTCTGCCCCGGGGCGATGGGGATTTCCGTGACCGGGCGCATCCGCATCACGTCGCCGTCGCGGTTATGGGTGTGCATTTCGGCGACGCGCGCCACCGGGCTGCTGGCACCGAGCAGGCGATCGGCCGGTCCCGTGCTGCGCAGGGTCATGAAGCCGGCCCCGGTGCCGCTGGCGGGGGCGGCGCGGCTCCAGGGGCGGCTGATGACGATATCGCCCAGGGCATAGTCGCGCGCGGCGGCGGGTTGGATCAGGAACGGCAAGGCAAGGGCGCTGGTCAGCAGCGCGCGGCGATGGGTCATGGCAGGGGTCCTCGGGTCTGATGCGTGGGAAGGCGGGCGTCAGAGGAGGCTGGGTGGTCCGGTCGGTGGATAGGGCGGCGCCCGCGCGCCGGGGCGCCGCGGGCTGGCCACGACCGAAACCTCCGGCGTTGGCGCCGGCCACAGCACCGGCACAGCGTAGGGCGCAGCGAGGGCGAGCGCCGGCAGCAGGTGGCAGACCGCGCAGGCGCTCCCCGCATGCGGCGCCCGGTCGGGGGCCAGCGGCATCGACCGCATCCCGTCGGCACCGCAGATCTCGATGACCGCGCTGGCGGCGGCTGCCCTTAGGCAATGCGCCGCGGCCGTCGCCGACTGCCACAGCAGCAGGGCGGCCAGCAGCCAGGCCAGACGGGCAGGGGGGCGAGGCATTACCGCTCAAATAAGCAGACTCCGCCCGGTTGGCCAAACCTTGTTGGTCCGTGTTTCGGCCGATCCAAGGCGTGATTGGAAAAACGCCGCTGTTGGCAACCGAGGACCAACGTGCGGCGCTGTCACGCTCGCTTCGCCGCGGCGGCCGAGCGCGCGGTCGGTGCTGGTGCAATCATCGCCGTCTCGGCTGGCTTCGGTATCTCGGCGACGGCGCCCGAGATCGCCGGGCTGCTGCTACCCCGCACACGGACCTGTCGCGGCCCGCCTTACCGACAGGGCACCAGGCGGATGTTCTCGACCTGCGCGTCCACCCGCGCGCCAGTGTCCTCGACATCGGTCGAAATCGCCAGTTCCAGAAGCGGCGGAACCTCCTGGCCACCGAAGGCGGTGCGCCAATCGGCGCCGAGGTCCACCCGCTCCTCGACCCAGTGGCCGCGTGGCGCGTCGGCTGGGTGCATCACGCGTATTCTGGTGATACCGCTGGTCCAGGGGCTGGCGAAGAAACCGCCAGGCTGGCCCTGCGCCTCGCGGCCGGCGCCGCCCCAGACATAGTTCAGGACGCTGCGCGGCAGCGTCACCTGGCCAGCGCCAGCCTGCGCCATCCCATGCTGGACCCGCAGGGCGAAGCTGGCCTGCGGGCCAAAGCCCGCGAAGCCGATCGAGATCGCGATCGCCCGGTCGTCGCCGCCGCGCTTCGCCAGATCAGTAGGACCTGGTCCCGCATCCACCCGCCAGCGCCAAGCCAGGCACGCCGCCGGCCCCTGCAGCGTGCGGGCAATGAAGCTGCCCTGCCCCTGCGCCCGGATTCGGACGCCGCTGCTCGGGGTGGCGCTGAACTCGGCCGGGCGGATGCCGTGCCATTCCACTTTCCGCCAGCCGGCCATTTCCAGTTCCGGTGGCGTCGTGCCCGGCGAGGCGGCGCCGCCGAGAAGCGGGGCCAGGATCAGGACAGCCAGGGCCGCGGAGAGGCGTCTCACGCTATCCCCTTTGCAGAAAGCCAATGCGGCTGGTAAGCGCGCTGAGTAGGGTCGGCGCTAGGATTTTCCTCCCGGCGAAATAGATGTTTGGTCCCGGAGAGCCATGACGCTGCCGTGCCGCGCCGTCACGCCAGTTCATAGGCGACCTCAGCCTCGTAAACCGACGCCTCCTTGCCGAGGCGAGAGGAGTAGAGCGTGAAGGCCTCGACCGACACCGGCGGGGCGCGGAACAAATTATGCGCCTGGACGAAGCCCGCGAGTTTTTCGGGCGGCGCCCGGTCGGTCCGCGCGATGGTGACGTGCGGGGCGAAGCGCTTGCGATCGGGCGGCAGGCCGCAGCGCTGCAAGGCGGTTTCGATCTTGCCGCGCAGATGGGTGAGCGCATCCGACCGCTCGACGCCCACATACATCGCCGGGATGCGCCCGCCCTTTTCATACAGGCCGATGCCCCGCAGGGTCAGGTCGAAGCCGCGGGTGCGAATGGCGGCCAGGGCGGTATCGACCTCCTCGGCCTGCCAGCCCGCGATCTCGCCGATGACGCGCAGGGTCAGGTGATAGTTTTCCGGCGGCACCCAGCGGGCGCCGGGGATACCGGTCTGCAAGGCGCCCAGTTGGGCGCGCAGCATGCTGGGCAGTTCGAGGGCCACGAAAAGGCGGAACATCGGCGTTCGTCCTTCTTGCAAGGGCGGCGTCGGGGGGGTGGTCGTGGCCGGGCAGGCCGGGTGCCGGGGGCTTACTCCTTGGTTCAGGCGGGGATCAGGGCGATCAGTCGTTCGACCGAAGGCAGCATTCGTTGGGCCAGGATGGCCGCTCCGCGTGGGTTCGGATGGATGCGGTCGGGCTGGTTCAGGCCCGGGTCACCGGCCACGCCGTCGAGCAGGAAGGGATAGAACACCACCCCCGGCCGTGCCGCCGCCAGATCGGAAAACACGGCGGCGAATTCGCGCCCGTAATCGGCGCCGAGGTTCGGCGGCGCGATCATCCCCGCCAGCAGCACCGGCACCCGCCGCGCCGCCAGCCGGTCGAGGATATCGGTCAGGTTGGCCGCGGTGACGGCGGGCGCGACGCCGCGCAACCCGTCATTGCCGCCCAGCGCCACGATCACCGCGTCCGGCCGGTCGGCCAGCGTCCAGTCCAGCCGCGACCTGCCGCCGGCGGTGGTGTCGCCCGAAACCCCCGCGTCGATGATCCGTACCGGGCGACCTGCGGCGCGCAACAGCGCTTCCAGCCGCGCCGGAGGCCCATCGCTGCGGGAGAGCCCGTAGCCTGCGGTTATCGAATCGCCCAGCATGGCGATACGTAGTTCGCGGGCCTGGCCTTGGACCTGCGCCGGGGCCGCGCCAGCCCGCAACACTCCGAAACCGACCAGAACCTTTGCCAGCGCGGTCCTGCGCCCATATCCCACCGTGATGACAGAGCCCCAAGACATGACGCAACGCCCCGACATGCCGACCCCGAAGCACCCGGAGCACGGCCTCGACTCGGCCCCGCCGCTGATCGCAGCCCAAGGCCTCGGCTTTACGGTGGGGACGGCGGGCGGGCCGGTCAACATTCTTCGTGATGTCGAACTGACGATCCGGGCCGGCGCCTCGGTCGGCATCGTCGGCCCCTCGGGGTCTGGCAAGACCACGCTGCTGATGCTGCTGGCCGGGCTGGAGCGCGCGACCGCTGGCCGCCTGCATGTCGCAGAGCAGGATCTGACGGCGCTGGACGAAGATGCGCTGGCCCGCTTCCGCCGCGACCGGCTGGGCATCGTGTTCCAGGCCTTCCACCTGATCCCGACCATGACGGCACTGGAAAACGTGGCCGTGCCGCTGGAATTCGCCGGGCGGCGGGATGCCTTCGAGCGGGCCGAGGCGGCGCTGCGCGAGGTCGGGCTAGGCCATCGCCTGACCCATTACCCTGGGCAATTGTCGGGCGGCGAGCAGCAGCGCGTCGCCCTGGCCCGCGCCGTGGTCGGCGAACCGCAGCTGATCCTGGCGGATGAGCCGACCGGCAACCTCGACCGCGGCAATGGGGCGGCGGTGATGGACCTGCTGTTCGGGATGCAGCGGCGGCTGGGCACCACCCTGTTGCTGATCACCCACGACCCGGCGCTGGCCGCCCGCTGCGCGCGCCAGGTGCGGATCGAGGACGGTCGCATCGTCGCCGACAGCGCCGGCCTGGCTTTCGCGGCATGAGCGCGATCGCCGATGCCGGCCTCGCCCCGCCGGAGGCTACGGGCCTGGCCCGCGGCGAACGCCTGGGCTGGCCTGCGACATTTGGCTTGGCTGCGCGCTATGCCCGGCGGGAATTGCGTGGCGGGTTGAAGGGCCTGCGCATCGTGATCGCCTGCCTGGCGCTGGGGGTGGCGGCCATCACCGCGGTCGGCACCCTGCGGTCGGCGACCGAGGCGGGGCTGGCGCAGGATGCGGCGAAACTATTGGGCGGGGATGTCGAAATCCAGGCCAGCTATCGCAGCCTGCCGCCCGCGGCCCTGGCCTGGATCACCCAAAACGGCGGTCGCATCTCCGAAGTCATCCAGATGCGCGCCATGGCCGTCGTGCAGGAGCGGCGGGCCGGGGGCGGGGCTGACTCCGGCGAACGCGGGCTGGTCGAACTCAAGGCGGTGGACGCGGCCTATCCGCTGTATGGCGCGCTGGTGCTGGACCCACCCGGCGCCGTCCTGTCCGGCACAGGCCAGCCCGGCACAGGCCAGCCCGGCGGCATCCCGGCCGGCAATCAGGGCGTGGTGCTGGAACGCTCGATCGCCGAACGCCTGGGCGTGGCCGTCGGCGACATCATCCGCATCGGTGAGGCCCGCTTCACCCTCGATGGCATCATCACCGCCGAACCGGACAAGGTCGCGAGCCCCACCATCCTGGGGCCACGGGCGATGATCCCGCTGTCGGCGGTGGCCGCGACCGGGCTGATCCAGCCGGGCAGTCTGGTCACGTACCAATACCGCATCGCCTTGCCGCCGGGGGCCGATGTGCGCGCATTTGCCGCGTCACTGGGCGCGCAGCCCTTCGCCGATGGCGGCTGGCGCATCCGGCTGGCGGATGGCGCGGCGCCGCAGGTATCGCGCTTCGTCGATCGGGCGGCGTCCTTCCTGACCCTGGCCGGGCTGACCGCGCTGCTGGTCGGCGGCATCGGCGTCGCGACGGGGGTGCGGGCCTGGCTGGCGGCGCGGGCGCGGACCATCGCGACCCTGCGTTGCCTGGGCGCGCCGGCCGACCTGATCTTCGCGACATACCTGATGCAGGTGCTGGTGCTGGCCGGGGTGGGCATCGCGATCGGGCTGGTGGTCGGGGCGGGGCTGACCGGAATCGCGGCCGCCGCGATTGGCGATGCTTTGCCGGTGCCGCCCAGGCTGGGCTTTTACCCCGTCCCGCTGGCGCTGGCGGCGCTGTATGGGCTGCTGACGGCGCTGGCCTTCTCGCTATGGCCGCTGGGCCGGGCGCGCGAGGTCCCCGGTGCGGCGCTGTTCCGCGATGGGGTGGTGGACCAGGGCGGGCGGCCGCGGTGGCCGCTGGTCGCGGCCAATGTGGCGACCGGGGCGGTCCTGGTCGCGCTTGTCGTGGCGACCGCCGAACAGCCGGGTTTCGCCGCGGCCTTCTGCGCCGGGGCGCTGGCGACGCTGGCCTTGTTCCGCGCCGGGGCCTCGGCGGTGATGGCGGGCGCGCGGGCGGTGGGGCGGGTGCGCTATCCGGCGGTGCGGCTGGGCTTGGCCAACCTGTACCGACCGGGGACGGCGACGCCGATCATGCTGGTCTCGCTCGGGATCGGGCTGACCACGCTGGCGGCGGTCGCGATGATCGAGGGCAATCTGCGCCGCCAGATCAACGAGCAGATGCCGAATGCCGCGCCGTCGTTCTTCTTCATCGACATCCAGTCCGACCAGGCGGCGCGCTTCGATGTCGCCGCCCGCGCCTTGCCCGGGGTGAACGAGGTCGCCCGCGTGCCCAGCCTGCGCGCGCGCGTGGTTTCGGTGGATGGCGTGCCGGTGGACCGGATGCAGGTCACCCCGGAAACCGCCTGGGCGCTGCGTGGCGACCGTGGCCTGACCTATGCCGCCCGCCAGCCAGCGAATACCCGCCTGGTCGCCGGGCGCTGGTGGCCCGCGGATTACGCAGGGCCGCCGCTGGTGTCCTTCGACGCGGGGCTCGCGGCGGGCTGGGGGATCGGGCTTGGCAGCATCATCACGGTCAATGTCCTGGGGCGGGATGTTGAGCTGACCATCGCCAGCCTGCGCGACGTCGCCTGGCGGACCTTGGGGATAAACTTCACCCTGATCGCCTCGCCGGGGCTGCTTGAGGCCGCACCGCATACGCATATCGCCACGGTCCGCAACGAACCCGACCGCGACGTGGCGGTGCTGCGGGCGCTGACCGATGCCTTCCCCAATATCTCCGGCATCCGGGTGCGTGATGCGCTGGAGGCGGTGTCGGCGTTGCTGGGGCGGTTGTCGGTCGCATTGTCCTCGACCGCCTCGGTCACGTTGCTGGCGGGGATGCTGGTGCTGGCGGGCGCGGTCGCGGCCGGGCAGCAGCGGCGGGTGCGGGATGCGGTGGTGCTGAAGACCGTCGGCGCCACGCGGTCGCAGATCAGGGCCGCCTACCTTGTGGAATTCGGCGTGCTGGGCCTGGCGTCGGGGCTGCTGGCCGCGGCCGCCGGGACGGCCGCCGCCTGGGGGGTGGTGCGGTTCGTGATGCGGGGGGATTGGGTCTTCCTGCCCTGGACCCTGGTGGGGGTGGTGGTGGGTTGTGTCGCGCTGACCATGGCTTTTGGGTATGTGGGGACGGCGCTGGCCTTGCGGGCGCGGGCGGCACCGTTGCTGCGTAACGAATAGGCGCGGCGCTGCGAGCCGGGCGTGGTGCCGACGCCACCCGGGACCTTGCCGACCGGGCCATCCGGGTGAGATAGCGCAGCGGGATCGGCCTGGTGCCTGATCGCTTCGCGAAACAACCGGCGGATTGCATGACCCAGCCTCTCTCCGACCGCGACGCGACTCTGCTCCGTAGCGCCTTCACCCTGGCGGCCGAGGCCCGCACCCGCGGCGACCGGCCGTTTGGCGCCATCATCGCCGATGCCGATGGCACCGTGCTGGCTGAAGCCGGCTCCACCCAAGGCGCCTCCGGCGACGGCACCCTTGCGCATGCGGAGATGAACGCCTGCCAGATCGCCGTCCGGGCCGCCATCCCGCGGGACACCCTGCGCGGCGCCACGATCTTTTCCAGCGGCGAGCCCTGCGCGATGTGTGCGGCCGCGATCTTCTACACCGGCATCGGCCGCGTCGTCTTCGGCCTGTCCGCCGCCGCCATCCTGCACCTGCGCAACGCGCAGCCGCAGACCGCCGGGCTGTCGCTGTCCTGCGCCGCCGTGCTCGCGACCGCCGCCGAACGCGTCGGCGTGGTCGGACCCTGCCTGGAGGATGAGGGAGCCGCCCCGCACGCCGGCTATTGGTAAGCGCATGATCCGCCAATTCCTCGACTGCTACCGCCCCCACCTGCGCCTATTGCTGCTCGATTTCGGCTGTGCCGCGCTGTCGGGCATGCTGGAACTGGGGTTTCCGATGGCGGTGCGGGCTTTCATCGACCATCTGCTGCCGCAGGCCGACCTGCAGGTAATCGTGCTGGCGGTGGCCGGGTTGCTGGCGATCTATGTCGCCAATGCCGGGTTGATGACGGTGGTGACTTACTGGGGGCACGTGCTCGGCATCGCCATCGAGACCGAACTGCGCCGCCGCGCCTTCGACCACCTGATGACGCTCTCCTTCGGCTTCTATGACAGCCAGAAGACCGGCCATCTGGTCGGGCGCGTGACCAAGGACCTGGAGGAGATCGGCGAGGTCGCGCACCACGGCCCCGAGGACCTGCTGATCGCCCTGCTGACCTTTGCCGGGGCGCTCGGCCTGATGCTGCTGATCAGCCCGGTGCTGGCGCTGATCACGGCGGCGGTGGTGCCCGGCGTCGCCTGGGTGGTGGCGCATTACGGCGGGCGGATGACCGCCAACTGGCAGGCGCAGTTCGGCCGCGTCGGTGCCTTCAACGCGCGGATCGAGGAAGCGGTCGGCGGCATCCGCGTGGTCAAGGCCTTCGGCAACGAGGCGCATGAGCAGCGCCTGTTCGCCGCCGACAACGAGCAGTACCGGCGCACGAAACTCGACGCCTATCGGCTCATGGCCGCCGGCAATACGCTGAATTACCTGGGGCTGCGGCTGGTGCAGGTGCTGGTGATGCTGGTCGGCGCGGTGCTGATCCTGCGCCAGTCGCTGAGCATCGGGGATTTCGTCGCCTTCCTGTTGCTGGTCGGCGTGTTCTACCGCCCGCTCGACAAGCTGGCGGCGGTGATCGAGACCTACCCCAAGGGCATCGCCGGCTTCCGCAGTTTCCTGGCCCTGCTCGCGACCGCGCCCGACATCCGCGACCGGCCGGGCGCGGTCGTGGCCGGCCCGCTGCGCGGGGCGGTGCGGTTCGAGCGGTTGGGCTTCGGCTATACCCCCGACCGCGCGGTGCTGCGCGACCTGTCGTTCAGCATCGCCGCCGGGCAGACGGTGGCGCTGGTCGGCCCCTCCGGCGCCGGCAAGACCACCATCTGTTCCCTGCTGCCGCGCTTTTATGAGGTCGAGTCCGGGCGCATCACCATCGACGGCATCGACATTCGCGACATGACCCAGGCGTCACTGCGCAGCCAAATCGGCATCGTGCAGCAGGACGTGTTCCTGTTCGCGGGCACCCTGCGGGACAACATCGCCTATGGCCGCCTGGGCGCGACTGAGGCCGATATCCGGGACGCCGCCCGCCGCGCCAGGCTCGACGCCATGATCGCCGATCTGCCGCGGGGGCTGGATACGCTGATCGGTGAACGTGGCGTGAAACTTTCGGGCGGCCAGAAGCAGCGCCTGGCGATCGCGCGGATGTTCCTGCGCAATCCGCCGATCCTGATCCTGGACGAGGCGACCTCGGCGCTCGACACCGAGACCGAGCGCGCGATCCAGCAGTCGCTGGCCGATCTGGCGGTCGGGCGGACCACGCTGGTCATCGCCCATCGCCTGGCGACGATTCGCGACGCCGACCGGATTCTGGTGGTGACCGAGGCGGGTATCGTCGAAGATGGCTCCCACCGCGACCTGCTGGCCCGGGGCGGCGCCTATGGGCGGCTGCACGCGGCGCAATTCGCCGATGATCCGGCGGCGGGATGACGCCCGGGTCCGTGACGCGGGACTTGATATGAATTACGCGTTGTCCATATCATGCGTACGACGGCGGGATCATCCGCCAGTAGGAGAGAGCTCCAACATGTCCTGGTCCAACAACCGACCGCAGGCGCCGATGGCCGGATGGGGCCGTACCGCCAGCGTTGACCAAGCCGCAATCGATACCGGCCTGCGCACCTACATGCTGCGCGTGTACAACTGGATGGCCTCGGGGCTGCTCCTGACCGGCTTCGTCGCGTATTTCATCGCGCACAACCCGGCCGTGGCGTCGCTGTTCTACGAAGTCGTGCGCACGTCGCGCGGGATGAGCGTGGCGCCGACGATCCTCGGCTACATTACCATGTTCGCGCCGCTCGCCTTCGTGCTCGTGCTGTCCTTTGGTGTGAACCGGATGAGCAAGACCACGGTGCAGGCACTGTTCTGGGCCTTTTGCGCGGTCATGGGCGCCAGCATGGCGAACATTTTCGTGATCTACACGGGTGCCAGCATCGCCAGCACCTTCTTCATCACGGCGGGCATGTTCGCCGCGACCAGCCTTTTTGGCTACGTGACGAAGGCTGACCTGACGAAGCTCGGCTCGTTCATGATGATGGGCCTGATCGGCATCATCATCGCCAGCCTGGTGAACATCTTCCTGCAGTCCGCCATGATGGCCTTCGTCATCAGCGTGATCGGCGTCGTGGTCTTCGTCGGCCTCACCGCCTACGACACGCAGCGGATCAAGGCGGACTACATCGAGCACGCCTATGCCGAGGGCACGGAACTGGCCGGCAAGCGCAGCGTGATGGACGCGCTGGGCCTGTACCTGAACTTCGTGAACCTGTTCCAGATGCTGCTGTCCCTGCTGGGCAACCGCAACCAGAGCTGATCATCGCGCTGATGCCGGCGCCGGGATACTGGCTACCGGGGGGGCCTCGCGGAGCAATCCGCGGGGCCTTTTGCGTTTCGGCGGGCAGCGCCTAGTCTTCCTCAAAATGGGGGAAACCAGGATGCGTAGACCGGCCGCGATGCTCGCACTTCTCCTCGCAACGCCGGCTATGGCCGAGGTCACGCGCCTGGACATGTCGCCGCCCGGCCCCGTCTTTGCTGGGGCCGGTTTCGGCACCACCGGTGCCTATGAACGCCTGACCGGGCGCGCGACGCTCAGCCTCGACCCGGCCGACCCGCGCAATGCCATCATCGCCGACATCGCCCTGGCCCCGCGCAACGCGGCCGGGCGGGTCGAGGCCGTGGCCGAGGTAGTGATCCTGCGCCCCGCCCGGCCCTTCGCCGGCAACGGCACCCTGTTGGTCGAGATTCCCAATCGCGGGCGCGAGTTGGAGGGCCAACTCTACAACGACATCAATGGTGCCAACGGGTTGCTGCTAGGCCGCGATGCCGGCAACGGCTTTTTGCTCCGCCAGGGCTACACGCTGGTCTGGATCGGCTGGCAGGCCGACATTCCGCCGGGTGAGGGGCGCGGCGCCGGGCTGCGACTGGAAGCCCCCATCGTGCCGAACGTCACCGGCCTGTCGCGTGAGGAGTTCCTGTTCGATAACACCACCAGCCCCGCGACCGTCAGCCTGACCTACCCCGCAGCGACCCGCGATGGCGCCACGATCACCGTGCGCGCCCAGGCCGATGACGCGCGTGTCACCCCGCCCGACCTGCGTTTCCGCTTCATCGACGACAAGCGGATCGAGATCACCCGCCCGGCCGGCTTCGATGCCGGGGCGCTGTATGAATTCATCTACACGGCGCGCGACCCGGCGGTGCAGGGCATCGCATTCGCCGCCCTGCGCGATGTCGCGGCCTTCCTGCGGCGAGACCGTAGTGCTGCCAACCCGCTGGCCATCGACGGCCGCTCCATGGTGGACCGCGCCATCCTGCATGGCGTGTCGCAATCGGGCCGCGTGGTGCGCGATTTCCTCTACCTGGGCTTCAACGAGGATGAGCGTGGCCGCCAGGTCTATGACGCCATGCTGCCGCATATCCCCGGCACGCGGCGCAGCTACACCAATGCCCGCTTCGCCCAGCCCGGCCGCAACCCGACGCCGCATGCCGACCGGCATTACCCGGCCGACCAGTTTCCCTTCACCTATGGCGTGACCGAGGACCATCTGACCGGCGCCCGCGACGGGCTGCTGCTGCGCTGCCGGCTGACCAACACCTGCCCGCGGGTGATGCAGACCGACAGCGAATATGAATTCTGGGGTGCCCGCGCGTCGCTGCTGGTGACCGACACGCAGGGGCGGCACATCGACCTGGCGCCGGAGGTCCGCGCCTATGCCAACGTCGGCCACCCGCATTTCGCGGCCCCCAATGCCGTGGCCGCCCCGATCGACCGATGCGCGCTGCCGGTGAACCCGCTGGCGTCCGGGGCTTCGGCCCGCGCCCTGCTGGTGGCGATGGAGGCCTGGCTGCGCGAAGGTGTGGAGCCGCCGACCAGCCGCTTCCCCACCATCGCCCAGGGCACGCTGGTGCCGCCGGCCGGGGCATATGCGGGGCTGGCGCCGCTTGGCTATCGCGGCGCCATCGGGCCGGCGCAGTTGGTGGACAACAGCGTCATGCCGCCGGTGGTCCGGGGCGAATATGTCGTGCTGGTGCCGCGCGTGGATGCCGATGGCAATGCGGTCGGCGGGCTGCGGATGCCGGTGACCGAGGTGCCGCGCGCCACCTATACCGGCTGGAACCCGCGCAGCGCGGGGTTTGCCCCGGGGGCGCTGTGCTACAACACCGGCGCGGTGGTGCCTTTTGCCGCGACGAAGGCGGAGCGGGAGGCGGCGGGCGACACCCGCCTTTCGATCGTCGAGCGGTATCCGACGCCCGCGGCCTATGTGGCCGCGGTGACAGCGACGGCGCAGCGATTGGCGGCCGAACGGTTGCTGCTGGCCGAGGATGTGGCGGCGATCATCGCCGCCGCCCAGGCCGATACGCTGGCGCGGTTGCGCCGCTGATCAGGCCGCCGCCAGCCCCGACTTCAACGTCACGATCAGCTTTTCCACCGCGGTCGGCTTGTCGGTCCTGTCGATCGCCGCGACTTCCGCCGCCAGGCGGTCGAGCGCCTGTTCGTAGATCTGCCGTTCGCTGAAGGACTGGTCCGGTTGCCCCGCGTTGCGGTGCAGATCGCGGACCACCTCGGCTATGGCGATCGGGTCGCCAGAGTTGATCTTCTGTTCGTATTCCTGCGCCCGGCGGGACCACATGGTGCGCTTGATGCGGGCGCGGCCTCGCAATGTCTCCAGCGCCTCGCCAATCTTCGGCCCATCGGCCAGCATCCGCAGGCCGGAGGAGGCGGCCTTGCCGATCGGCACCTTCAAGGTCATGCGGTTTTCGTCGAATGTCACCACGATCATGCGGATCGAGGTGCCCATCACCGGCAGTTCCTCGATCCCCTGCACTTGGCCGACGCCATGGGTCGGATAGACCACGTGGTCGCCCGCCTTGAAATCCTTACCATTATTGCCGAGCGGCTTGGGCGGCGGCTTGGGCATGCCGCTGATCGGCGGGCGGCCGCCGCCAGACATGCCGCCGGGCAGGCTTGGGCCCGGGATCACGATATTGCCCGCCATGGTCGGCGCCGGATCTGGCGTCACGGCGGGGCTGGCGGGGGTAGGCGCGTCGGTCATTTGCAAGGGGGCATGGGCCTGTGTCTCGGCAAAACCGCCAGGGGCGGTGCCGGTGGGGGGGGCGGGGCGAGGGGCCGGGCTGGGCGCGGGCCTGGCGGGGGCGGGTTGTGACGGTTCGACAACGGGCTTGGCGGCGGTGGGCCGGGACTCGGACCTTGCGGGAACACGCTGGGCGGCCGCCTTGGCAGCGACCGGGCGCGGCGTTGGGGCAGCGGTCGGCGGCGTGGCCGCGCTGGTGGGCAGCAGGGCTGGGGCGGCAGCCGTGGCGCCAAGCTGCTTTGTCGCCGCTTCCTTGGCAGACGGGGCGTGTCTGGCAGGGGCTTTGATTGCGGGTGACTTCGCCGGGGCCGCCTTGGCGGTCATCTTCGTGGCGGGGGCCTTTATCGCCGGGGCTTTCGCCGCCGGCGGCTTAGCCGCCTGAACCTTCACCACGGCGGCCTTGTCGGACTTCGGCTCGGGCGCCAGGGCCTTCGCGCTGGCTTTCGCAGGCGTGGTCTTACCAGCCGGCCGGCTGGCGGCTTTCACTTGGCCTTTGGCGGGCTGCTTCCCGGCGCCCATGCCCTTGGCTGCTGTCGGCATTCTCGCTGTCCCTGAAACGTGTCGCGTGTCGAAACGTGCCTCTCGCCCTGGTCGCGCGCCTTCTGAAGCCGGTCCAGAAGGCGGTCACCCACTGGCCACTTCATCTTCGTTCATAACAGAAAAAAAGACGCGTGTCAGGGTCTGCCGAATCACCGGATGGGGCGATTTCCGCGGCGGATCAGCCCTTGCCGGGGTTCGGGCTGAACAGCGCCATTTTGTCCGGCTTGTCCTTCCACTCATCTGCGTCAGAAGGTGCTTCGCCCTTGCGCGTGATGTTCGGCCATTCAGCCGCATAGGTCCGGTTCAACTCGGCATAGGCCGCGGCCTTGTCGT
>JBBRWI010000007.1:0-39210 GCA_038249305.1 Acetobacterales bacterium | reverse complement strand
GCGCTCGCCGCCGGCGCCAGCGTCAGCGCCGCCGACATCGCCGCCGGCAGCCTCGTCTTCAAGCCGGCCCCCAATGCCAACGGCACCGGCTATGCGAGCCTCACCTTCCAGGTGCAGGACAATGGTGGCATCGACAATGACGGCGTCGACCTCGACGCCTCCGCCAACACCCTCACCTTCGACGTCGAGGCGGTGAACGACGCGCCGACAGACATCAGCGTGTCGGCCTTGGCGGTCAACGAGAATGCCGCTGGCGCAGTGATCGGCACTCTTTCGACGACCGACGTGGATAACGCCTCCGGCTTTACCTACAGCGTTGACGACCAGCGCTTTGAAGTCGTTGACAGCTCGCTGAAGCTGAAGAATGGCATTGCCTTGGACTTTGAGGCCACACCAACCGTTGCGATCAACATCACATCGACGGACTTAGGCGGTCTGTCGTTTACCGAGGCATTCACCATTGCGGTGAACGACCTCAACGAGAACACCAACCCACTCGCCGGCATCGACAGGATCATCGTCTCCAGCAACACCACAGCACTGCTGCCCTTCTCCGTATTCCTGGACAACGACAGCGACGCAGAAACGCCAGGCGGACTGACGATCACCGGCGCCGCCGCCAATTTGATCGGCAGTGTCACCTCGGTCTCGGTCGGGGCGGGGGTCCTCTCGATCATCACCGCACCGGTCACGGGCTCGCAGAGCACTACAATGCCCAATGGTGGTTTTACCTACACGCTCAGCGATGGCCAAGGGGGCACGGCAACCGGCACGGTGAACGTCTTCGTCGTGCCGATCGGCAATGGCCTTACCGCGGATACTGTGAATCTAGGGAACTATACACCCTACGAGGCATCGTACATCGATGGGCGCAACGGACCCGACATCTTGTCTGGCGCCCTCATCGTGGGCGGCTTGCAGCGCGATTGGTTGTTCGGCGGATCGGGCGACGACGTGCTGTCCGGAGGCAAAGGAAACGACATACTCACGGGCGAGAGCGGCGGTGACCGTTTCGTCTTCAACCCTGGTGATGGGCTCGACATTATTCAGGATTTCACTCGAAACCAGGGCGACCGCCTTGACCTGAACGGCAGCCTCTACACAACCGCATTCGCTGGCGGAAATACAGTGGTGAGCTACAACGGGGATGTTGGAAGTAGCATCACCATTCTCAACCAGAACCTGACTCTGATCCCAGTCAGCGACTGGATAGTCTGACAGACCGTAGTGGATAAAACTCTCGTCGAGCAACCAGTGACGGGTCTGCTTGGAAAACAGGCTGTTGAGAATCTGGTTGCTGATGACAGACGGAGGCGTCTCACGTGCTTGCCACGATCTGCGACGCTATGAACTCTAGGGCCTGTTCAGATTCATCCTGAGTTGATCAACACTGCGCCGAAATAGATTATGGCTGCGAAGCTTATATCAGTCTTGCAGCTTCGCAGCGCTATTCGCTTGAACTACTTCAGTTTGCAGAAGAAGTTCTCGATGAGGTGTCGCCATTTGTAGACCTCGCGGTCGATGTCCAGCGGGGCCATTCGGTTCACTTTCTGCGAGACTCCCCCTTTTGCGCCCTGGCCATGGCGATGCACGCGGACAATCGTGGCGTTGACCATGGCGTATTCCATGTCCGGCTTGTCGGAAACGGCGTCAATCATGCGCTTGAAAACATCCGCCTTCACCCAGTCGCGGAAGCGCTTGAATACCGTGTTCCATTTGCCAAACATCGTCGGCAGGTCACGCCACGTGCTGCCGGTCCGCGCAATCCAAGGCACCGCTTCCGTGCACAAACGGCCGCCGCCACCCGTCCGACCAGGGTCGGTTGGTTTGCCATGGCAAAACGGCGCCACCTTCTCCCATTGCGCGTCCGTCAGAAGCAACCGATCCTTCGCAAACTCCTTTAGGAGCTTGAATCACGAACGCCGTATTCGAGGGAATCCGCTAATCCTCAACACGTCCTAGAGCACGATCGATCGAAGTGAATCGATCTCGTGCTCTAACCGTTGAATCTAGAGCAAGAAATCGGATCAGATGATTCGATCTGATCCGATATTGCTCTAGTCGATCGCCTGCGGCGGGCGGGCGCCATCCAGCGCCGCTTCGATATTCGTCAGCAGCGTCGCCAGTTGCAACCGTTGCGCATCAGGCGAACGCCCCGCGTAATGCGGCGTCAGCAGCACGTTGTCTAGGCTCAGCAGATCGGCTGGCGGCAACGGTTCGCCCTCCATCACATCCAGTGCCGCGCCGGCGATGCTCATCGTCCGCAGCGCCGCCACCAGGGCCGCGGTATCGACCACCGAACCCCGCGCGACATTGACCAGGAAGCCATCCGGCCCCAGCGCCGCCAGGACCTCCGCGTTGACGATATGCCGCGTCGCCGCCCCGCCCGGGCAGGCCAGCACCAGGATGTCGCTGTCCGCCGCCATCTCGCGCAACACGCCTCGCCAGGCCCAGGGCAGTTCCGGCCGCGGGGTTCGTGTGTGGTAGGCGATCTGCATGCCGAAGGCTGTGGCGCGATGCGCGATCGCCGCCCCCACCTGGCCCATGCCGACCAGGCCCAGGCGCGAGCCATGCAGCGTCGGGCGGATCGCGCGCGCCGCATCCCAGCCGCCGTTTCGCACCGCCCGGTCGGCGGCGACGAAGCCGCGCATCGCGGCGATCATCAGCCCCAGGGTGCTGTCGGCCACCGTCTCGGCATTGGCACCCGGGGCGTGCGTCACCCAGATGCCGCGCGCGCGGGCGGCGGCCAGATCCACATTCTCGTGCCCCGCGGCGAAGCACGACACGATCCGCAACGCAGGCATCAGGTCCATCTGCGCGGCGCTGAGCCCATTCATGCCGTTGGTGACGACCACGATGGTGTCCGGCTGGCCGAGCGCTACCTCCGGCCCCACCACCCGGTCGAAGCGGGCGCGCAAGGCGGCCATGACGGGGGGTTGGAGAAGGATGCGGTGATGCAGGGTGGCCAAGGGGGCGGGGTCCTTGCGTTCGGGGGAGCGCCGCCGCCTGGGATCAGGCCGTCGCGGCCGGGGTCAGTCGCGCGCCAGCGCATCCAGCGCCCCGGCCAACCCGCGGAAGGAAAAGGGCAGGGCCGCCTCGCCGCCGCTGGCCTGCTGGAACAGCACCCGGCCGGGCTGTTCGGCGGTGCGCGCGCGCAGCCGGGTCAGCAGGGCGGCGTCGCGCAACTCGACCTCGGCGGTGCAGCCGGCCGGAATGCATTGCCGCCAGGCCAGCGCCAGCGGCGTGCCGGCGGTATTGCCGCCATCGAGCACCAGGCGGGGGGTGGCCGGGAAGGCGACATTCAGCGGCACCTGGACAACCAGTTTCAGCGGATCGGCACGGTTGATGCGCCCGATGGCGAAGAGGGCGACCGGTTGGGCGCGGTCGTTCTGCAGGGTCTGGGTGAGTTCGCAGACGCGGGCCGGCGTGCGCCCCTCGCAGCGCAGCGCCCAGTCGCCGAAGACCGCAACGCTGCGCTCGGGCTCGGCGGAAGGTTCGGCGGCGGCGGGTGCCGTGCCAGGGAAGGGGCCGCCAGGGGAGGGGCCAGGGGAGGGGCCAGGGGAGGGGCCAGGGGAGGGGCGGGTGCCCTGGGCCACGGCCGGGCCAGCCAGCAGCAGCAGGATGGCGGGCAGGCTGAGGGCTGGGTTGGGCATCGCGTTGTTCCCTCGGGGTGCTTATGGCTGGGATGCCGCGCCCGGGCGGGCACGGCAAGCCCCCAGCCGGAACCTGGATGCTTGCATCGGCGGGGCGATCGGCCCGAGAGTATGAAATGCACCGTCGCTCGCTTATCGCTGTCCTGTTGCTCGCCGTGCCGGGCGCCCTTCAGGCCCAAGCCCAGGCCCAGGCTCCCGGCCAACCCGCCCCGCCGCGCGGGGCCGAATCCCGCGCCGCACAACTCGACCGGCTTTTCGCCGCCCTGCGCGATGCCCCTGACGAACAGGGTGCCGCCCTGGTCGAACGCCGCATCCTGACGCTTTGGGCGCAGACGGCCAGCCCGGCCGCCGCCCTGCTGTTGCGGCGCGGCCAGCGCAATCTTGCCGGCGGCGCACCGGATGAGGCGGTGGAGGACCTGGACGCCGCCCTGACCCTGCAGACCGACTATGCCGACGCCTGGCTGCTGCGCGCCCAGGCGTTGGGCGCGGTCGGCGAACCGACGGCGGCGGCGCGCGACATCCAGCAGGCGCTGCGCATCGAACCGCGCCACTTCATGGCGCTGGTGGCGCTGTCGCAGTTGCAGCAGGACCGTGGCGACCTGGCCGGCGCGCTGCGCAGCCACGAGGCCGCGCTGGCCATCCATCCGCGCCTTCGCGGCGGCCAGGAACGCCTGCGGGAACTGCGTCGCCTGGCAATCGGGGATGACACCTGATCAGCGCTTCCGCACCAGCACCGCGTTCGACGCCATGACCGGCGTGGACTGTTCTTCCTCAAGGCATTCGATCAGGTCGCAGCCCTGTTCGGCGATCAGCTGGAACAGGCGCCCCTGCGGGAAGCAATGCATGTCCATATCGTCGGCCGTCGGCTCGTGGCTTGCGGAGCGAAAGCTGTAGCCGGCGATCGCGGTTGGAATCTGGAAATACGCCACCCCGCGTGGATTGAGCCGGCCGAGCAGCCCGCGCAGCAATTCGCGCATAACCGGTGGCGGATTGTGCTGCAACACGATCACCGAATAGAACCCGTCGAAACTTTCGATCCGCCCGATGTCGTCCAGCCTGTTCAGGTGCAGGAAGCGGATGTTCGGCCGGGCGAAGCGCTCCGCCGTGGCGCGGGCGATCGCCAGGTGCGTCGTCGATATGTCGGCCGCGACCACCTGGCCGAACAGGTCCGCCAGCCAGATCGACACCCGCCCGACCCCGCAGCCGAGTTCGAAGCAGGTGCCCGCCCCGGGCAGCGCGATGCCGTTGCGTGTGCAGGCGGCCTGGAACTCCGCAGCGCCCGCGCGGCCGGAGTCGAAGAACGCCGCGTCGTTCTCGGCGATGCGCGCCGCCGTGAACCGCGCGTCGGTCAGCACCGACCAGTGCGGTTCGCGGCTGCCCAGGCTGGCCCAGTTCTTCTCGATGCCGGCGACGAGGCGGGCAAGATCGGGGGCGGTCGCGGTGGTTTCGATGTTCGGGGCCACCGCCGGGTGGCGGTAGCGTTCCGGCTGAATCCGGGCTTGGCCGGCCTGGAACTCCGCGCAGCCGATGAATGCGCTGCGCAAGGCCGCGAGGTCCGGCACATTGGCTGCGAAGTGTTCCAGCACCGCCTCGCTTTCCGCCTCGCGGCCAAGGATCAGGCGAAAGGCGTAGGCGACGTCCTGTTTGGCAACCACGTATCCGCTCCGGTCCGGTGCCCGCCGTTTGAAACGGCAAGCACCGGCCTTGTCAAAGCGTCACTTACAGTCGGGACATCACTTCCCGTCGGGATCGATCCAGCCGATGTTGCCGTCGGCGCGGCGGTAGATCACGTTGATCTCCCGCGTTCGCTGGTTGCGAAACATCAGCAGCGGCGCTTGCGCGAGGTCGAGCCGCATCACCGCCTCGCCCACCGACAGCAGGGCGATTTCCGTGGGCTGTTCGGCGACCACCGCCGCGGCTTCGCCGGTCAGTTCGGGTTCCTCCGTCTCCTCGGCGCCCAGGGGCGCTTCGTGGTGCAGGATCATCTGGCGCGCCGCCTGCGGCCGTTCGCGATCCGCGAGGCTGCGTGCATGCTCGTTCACCCGGCGTCGATAGCGTCGCAGCCGCTTGCCCAAATGCTCGGCCGCGATGTCGAAGGCGCGATGTGCGTCGGTGCCCTCGCCCTCGGCGCGCACATACAGGCCGCGCCCGGCCTTGAGGTTGATGTCACAGCCGAAGAAGGCGCGGTCGCGCTTGAAGGTGACATTGGCTTCCAGGGCGTGGTCGAAGTATTTGCGGGAAATGGCGGCAAGCCCGTCCGTGACATGGGTCTTGAGCGCTTCGCCGGTTTCGACCTGCTTACCGGCAACGGTGACGTGCATGGTTGGCAACCCTCCTGCGATGTGCGGATCGGGCCACCCCGGGCGGTTCGGTCAGGCCGGGACGGCCCTTTCCCTTTTGCGCTGCACCGAACTCGGTATCCGCAGCGCATCGCGGTACTTCGCCACCGTTCGTCGCGCAATGTCCACACCTTCGTCACGCAACCGCAGCACGATGGCGTCGTCCGAGAGCACGTCCTCCGCGCCCTCGGCCTCAACCATGGCCTTGATGCGATGGCGCACGGCCTCAGCGCTGTGGGTTTCCCCGCCCATCGTGCCTGCGATGGCGGTGGTGAAGAAGTATTTCATTTCGAAAGTGCCACGCGGGGTCGCGATATACTTGTTCGCGGTGACCCGGCTGACAGTGCTTTCGTGCATCTGCACCGCCTCGGCCACGTCGCGCAGGATCATGGCGCGCAAGAAGCCCACGCCGTGGCGGAAGAAGCCGTCCTGGCGGCGGACGATCTCGGCCGAGACCTTGAGGATCGTGTTGGCGCGCTGTTCCAGGCTCTTGACCAGCCAGTTCGCACTTTGGGCATGTTCGGCGAGATACGCCTTGCTCTCCCGGTCGGCGCCGACCAGTGCCCGGCCCAGAAACCCGCGGTTGACCAGAACCCGGGGCAGGGTGTCGGGGTTGAGTTCGATGATCCAGGACTGGTCCGGCGCGCGCCGCAGCAGCACGTCGGGCACGATCGGCGGCGCCGGCGCGATGTCGAAGTCGGCACCCGGCTTGGGGTTGAGGCGCTTCACCTCGGCGATCATCTGCGCCAGGTCCTCGGCGTCCACCTCGCAGACCCGCATCAACCCGCGCAGGTCGCGCCGGGCCAGCAGGTCGAGGTTGTCCAGCAACGCCGCCATCGCCGGGTCCAGCCGGTTCTTTTCGGCCAGTTGCACCGCCAGGCAGTCGCGCAGGTCGAGGCAGAACATCCCCGTGGGGTCGAAGCGCTGCAATCGGTCGCGCACCGCCACCACCCGTTCGAGGCTGGTGCCGAGGGCCGCCGCCACGCGGTCGGATGTCACGACGCAGCGCCCGGCCGGGTCCAGCATGGACAGGAACTGCGCCGCGATCAGCAGGTCGATGCGGTCACCGAAGGTCAGCCGCACCTGTTCGGCCAGATATTCGCGCAGGTTGGCCGGGCGGGCGATCGCCAGGTCGTCGATCCCTCGGTCGTCTTCGCCAAAATCCGACCGGCCGCCGGCGCCGCTGGATTGGCCGGAATACTGGGGTTCCCCGGCCTCGGTGCCGCCATCGCTGCAATTGGACCAGTCGCGCGCGTCCAGCGGGGATTCGCCCAGCGGTTCCAGCGTGCCGGCGCTGGCGGCATCGAAGGCATCCGGCACCGGCGGCGCATCCATCCCGTCGCCGGAGGGTGCTGGCAACAACTCGCGGGGGGCGGCAAAACCCGCGTCCTCGGCGAAGGCATCGGCGCCGGGTGCCTGGGCGCGGTCGTCGCGTTCCAGCAATGGATTGCGCTCCAGTTCCTCCTCGACGAAGGCAATGACCTCCATGTTCGACGATTGCAGCAGCTTGATCGCCTGCCGCAGTTGCGGCGTCATCACCAGCGTCTGGGATTGCCGCAGGTCGAGGCGCGGGCCCATGGCCAACGGCGTCAGCCTTGCCGCGACAGGGAAAGCAGGCGCATGGCGGTCAGAGGGTGAACCGCTCGCCGAGGTAAACGCGGCGCACCTTCTCGTCGGCCACTATCTCGGCCGGGCTGCCTTCCTTGATGACCTGGCCTTCGTGCAGGATATAGGCGCGGTCGATGATCTCCAGCGTTTCGCGCACATTGTGGTCGGTTATCAGCACGCCGATGCCGCGGTCCTTCAGATGCTTGACCAGGTCACGGATTTCTCCGACCGCGATGGGATCGATGCCGGCCAGCGGTTCGTCGAGCAGGATGTAGGCGGGGTGGGTCGCCAGCGCGCGCGCGATCTCGCAGCGCCGGCGCTCGCCGCCCGATAATGCGAGGGCGGGCGCGCGCCGCAGGTGGGAGATGCCGAATTCTGCCAGCAGCGAATCCAGCATCTGGTGACGGCGGTCGCGGCTGGGTTCCACCACTTCCAGCGCCGCGAGCACATTATCCTCGACGCTGAGGCCGCGAAAGATCGAAGCCTCCTGTGGCAAATACCCGAGGCCGAGGCGCGCGCGGCGGTACATGGGCAGTCGCGTGACGTCGTGCCCGTCCATCATGACCCGCCCGGCATCGGGCATCACAAGGCCGGTCATCATGTAGAACGTGGTGGTCTTGCCGGCGCCATTTGGCCCGAGCAGGCCCACGGCCTCACCCCGTCGCAGGTGCAGCGAGACGCCGCGCACCACCGGCCGCTTCTTGTAGCGCTTGCCCAGGCCGATCGCGACCAGCCCGCCCGGTGTGCCGGCAAGCCGTGTGCCGGCAAGCCCGCCATCAAGCACTCGCAGCGGCGCGGCTGGCCGGTCGGTCACGGCGTCGCCGCCCTTGGCGTCGGGCGCGGTTGGCCCGTGGCCGGCTGTTCGCTGTTCGGCACGATCAGCCCTTGCACCCGCGCACCCGGAGAGGCCACGAGGCGCGCGTTGTTGGCGGTCAGGTCGACGATGGCTTCCTGGCCGTTCAACTGGTTCTCGCCGCGCGTGATACGGACATTGCCCAGCACCCGTGCGACGCCCGACACGGGCGAATAGACGGCGCGGTCGCCGCGGATGATTTCGGTCGTTGTGCGGATTTCAATGTTGCCGAAGGCTTCGACCCGATCGAGCTTGCTGCCGGCGCCGGGGGGGGCGGCCGGCCCACCCGCCAGGGTCGCCGACTGCTGGCCCGGCGCCACGGGTGCAGGTGTCGCTGCCGCCCGCGCGGGCCGGGCGCCACGGGCAGGCGGTTCGGGCGCGTTTTCCAGGAAGTAGCCGACGATAGTGTCGCCCTGCAGGCGGCGTCCGTCTTGCGTCGTCACGACGGCGGCGCCGCGTGCGACGGCCATGCGGCGCGGTGTCCAGTATTCCAGGCTGTCGCGGGCGGTGATGCGGCTATCCTGCGTTGTCATCCACAGGTCGCGACCGGTCAGCACCATCACCGCCTGGTCGATGTCGTAGATAGCCCGGTCACCGGCGGCGCGATCGGTCGCGGTCGAAATCTGCACCTGCCCATCGGCCTCGAAGCGCCAGATCTCGGAGGATGACGCCGGGTTCTCCCCGGTCGCCGGGGCGGCCGCCGCCCCGCCGCGCGGCCGGTAGCGCGCCAGCAGGCGGTCGGCATCGACGGTGACCCCGTCGCGGATGGCCTGGGCGTTGCCATGGGCGATCACGACCTGATCGGCTTGGCGCCATTCAATGCCATCGGTCGCGGTCACGTCGGTCGGCCCGCCGCGCGACAGGTCGAGCGGTTGGCCGAGGGCCCCGGCGGCCCAGCCAAGCATGACGGTCGCCAGCAAGGCTGTGGCGCGCGGGATTGGGCGGGGCGTCATCGGCCGCCCTCCAGTACCGTGCGGGCGCGGCCGGTGAAGACCACGACGGCGCCGCGTTCGGTCAGCCGGAAGCCTTCGGATACCAGTGTGCCGAAGGGGCCCTGCGCCGCCACGGGCGCATCGCCCTCGGCACTGCCGGCGTTGAGTTCGATATGGGCGCGTTCGGTGAGCATGGTCGTGCCATTGTCGTGGAACAAGGTAACCCGACCCCAAAGATCGAGGATGTTTGTACTGCGGACGAACCGGCCGTCATCGCTTTCCAGCATGATCCATTCACCGCCCGCCAGGGTCATATCCGCGCGCGGCGCGGTCAACGCCACGATGTTCGGGTCGGCCCCCTGCTGCGCCGCAATCGACGCGGTCACGGTATAGGGCCGCTGCAACTCGTCCATCCCATCGTAGCGCGGGTTCACCACCCGCATCGCATCGGGCACGCCGCCGGTCAGGCGGCGGAACGATAGCCGGCCCCGATCCTCGGACCGGTCGAATTCCGGCCAGAGCGCGATCGCCGCCAGCAGCACGACGGCGGCCGCCGGCAGCAGCCATTTCAATGCGCCGACAGCCAGCCGCCGCCGCAGCATCTGGCCCGGTGTCGGGGCGCGGCGTTCCTTGGTCAGCGACGGCATGCCGCGCCTGGCGGCACGATCCGGAACCGGCAAAGGGACGGGGGGCGTCGGTGCCATGTTCAGCCGGGCGCGGGGGATGGGTCGGTCACCCCCTGGATATGCGGCCCCCGACCGCAGGGGTCAACGGTTGAGGTGGCTCCGGCCGCAAACCGGACAAGAAACGTGCCAGAATGACGTTTGGGTTATGCAGGGCTTTGCAGGTTGCAAACGCCAAGCCCGCCGGTCACCGCGATCAGTGGTGGAAAATGTCGGGCTCCCCGTAGCCCAACAGGTCCAGCGCCCCCCGCGCGGGCAGGAAGGCGAAGCAGGAATCGGCCAGTTCCAGGCGGCCCTCGCGCCGCAATAGCCCTTCCAGCTTGGTCCAGAGCGCATGCAGGTACAGCACGTCAGACGCCGCATAAGCCAGTTGCTCGGGGCTGAGGTCGGCTGCGCCCCAGTCCGACGTCTGCTGCTGCTTGGACAGGTCCACCCCCAGGAGTTCGCGGCACAGGTCCTTCAACCCATGCCGGTCGGTGAAGGTGCGTACCAGTTTCGCCGCGATCTTGGTGCATTTGACCGGAGCCACCGTGATGCCGAGGCCCTGTTGCAGGGCCGCCACGTCGAATCGCGCGAAATGGAACAGTTTTACGCAAGCCGGATCGGTCAGCAGGCGCTTCAGGTTCGGGCAATCCGCCCCTCGCCCGCCGAGCGATTCGGGGATGATCTGCACGCAATGGGCGTGACCGTCGCCGGCCGACAACTGGACCAGGCACAAGCGGTCGCGCCGCGGGTCGAGGCCCATGGTCTCGGTGTCAATCGCGACCATGGCGCCGAAGTCGATGCCGTCAGGCAGGTCATGGCGGTGAAGGCGGATCTGGCCGCCTGCGGTGAACAGGGTTGTCACGGCGATTCCGTCAGGTGAGGAGGCAAGGGCAAAGCGGTGGGCGTGTCACCACGTCTCCCCATCCATAACCCGCGTGTAAAACTCCAGATAGCGCCGCACCATGTGCCGGACGTCGAATTGTTCCAACGCCATCTCGCGGCAGCGGGCGCGGGAAATGTCGTCCACTTCGCGCATCGCCCGCGCCAGGCCGAGGACGTTCCTGGCCAGGAAGCCGTTCTCGCCATGGTGGATCTGTTCGTCCAGCCCGCCGCTGTCCAGCGCCACGACCGGCGTGCCGGCGCACAGCGCCTGCATCGAGACCAGCGGATAGGTTTCAAACCAGCGCGGCGCCAGGACCAGCGCCCGGGCACATGCCAGGACGCCCTCGACATCCCGCGTCTCGCCCAGCAGCCGCACATTGGGCAGCAGCGCCGCGAGCGGGCGGACCATGAATCGGCCGTAGCGGCGGCCTTCCTCATTGCCGACCACATCGAGCGGCCGGCGCGCCATCGCGGCGGCGATCATCGCCAGGTGCTGACCCTTGTACCAGGTGATCTTGGCCACCTGCACCAAGCGGCTGCCGCCGGTCGGCGACCAGGGCACCTTGGCCACGTCGATGCCGAAATGTACGAAGGGCGCGGTTCCGCCCTTCAGCGTCGCCGCATGCGCTGCGCTGTCGGCGATCACGTTGCGCTGCGCATAGCCGGGCGCCTGGGGCACGCAGGTCGAGACGACGAAGGGTAGCACCTCGGGACGGCGGTTGACGAAGACGTTCTCCAGCGACCAGTCGTGCAGCACGTCGAGTTTCTCGCGGCCGACATAGGCCTCGACCGCCGCGGCCAGCGCGTCCTCATCCAGCCGGTGGCGGCCGCCGCTGACCGCGCGGGACTGGCCGTACCCCGCGACCTCGATCGTCTCACCGGAGCAATGGCTGCCTGGCCGACCGAACAGCGTGACGTGGTGGCCCTGCTGGATCAGTTCCTCGACGAAGGCATGCACGACGCGCTCAATGCCGCCATAACCGACGGGTGGGGTCGGCAGGTTGACGGTAGAGATCACGCCGATACGCAAGCGGCGGCTCATCGAGAGGCGTCCTCCAAGGCCCGGCCCATTAAAGCAATCGGTCGAGGAAGCGGGGCAGGTGGCGCTGGTAGCGGTTCAGCACCGCGCCGCGCAGTGGCGATCCACCGGCCTGAAGGATTGCCACCGCTTCCCGCATCGCGTCCCACCGCGTGTGCTCCGCCCGCAAGACCAGAAACGCCGCGCCGGACTGGCCGGCCAGCACCGCTGCCTCCGGGTAGGGTAGGACGGCCGGGCAGTCGACCAGGCAAAACTCGAATCCCTCACGCCGGATCTGCTGGCACAGCCCGACCAGCCCTCCGGAGGCGAACAGCCCGCCCTGGTCGGCCGCGGTCCCGCCGCCGGCCGGCAGCACGGCGAACTGGCCTGACACCGCGACATGCAGGGCACGGCGCAACGGCACGTCGCCGCGCAGCACCTCGTGCAGACCTGGACCCTCGGGCACGCTGTAGCATCCGGCAAGCCCTGGGGCTGCGAAGTTCGCATCGACCACGGCGACGCTGCGGCGCAGCCCGTGTTCCAGGGTGCGTGCCAGGTTGACCGCGACCGTCGTGGTGCCCTCCCGCCGGTGGCTCGCGACCAGGGCCACGAAGGGCGCCCGCTTATGGGTGCCGGTCGCGATGCCAACGGCCAGCGACATCAGCGCGCTTTCTTTTAGCAACGGCACCTGGCGGTGGGCGGTGGCGGGCGGCCGGGCGCGGGGGCCCGGCGCGTTCATCGGCGCGTTCATCGGGCCACTTCCGGCACGCGCGCCAGCACCGGCAGGCCCAGCACGCGCTCCGCATCGCGTTCGGTCGAAACCGTTCGGTCGAAAAATTCGGCGAAGACAGCGAAGGCGATGGCGAGCAGCACGCCGCAGCCGAGCGCCAGGCCCAGCAGCAGGCTGGCGCGCGGCCAGGTCGGCGTCAGCGGCGGAAGCGCCGGCGACAACACCCGCACGCTGGTCTGGTCGTCCGCATCCAGCGCTCGCAGCAGTTGCAGTTGGTCGATCTGCTGGCGGTATTCACGGATGCGAACCAACAACTGGTCGCGCCGGCTTTGGGTGGCTATGAACCGGGCCTCGATCACCTGCAAGCTCGTCTGGCGCGCATGGGCCTCCGCGATCCGCGCCCGCGCCGCGCGTTGCACTTCCTGTTCGGTCGCGATGCGGTCGTCCAAATAGCCGATCAGGGCAGCGTATTTCTGCCGCCGCAGGTCGGCGATCTGCTGCTCCAGGTCGCGCACCTCGCGTGCTGTCGGCCGCAGTTGCGTCAGCGCCGCATTGCGCCGGCCGGAGATCTCCGCGTAGCGCGTATCGATGTCGGACAACTGCCCCAGCTGCACCTGCGGAACGGCCGGCGTAGCAGGCCAGTCCGTGCCGGATACGGCCTGGCGGCGCATTTCGGCGGCGCGGCGGATGGTCTGTTCCTCAGCGATCCGCGCCTGGGACAGGTCGCGTTCCAGCCCGGTCAGCAGCGAGATCAACACCTGCTTCTCAGCCATCGGGTCGGAGACGCCGGCGGCTCGCCCCGCGGCATCGGTCGCGGCCTCCAGATCCCGCAGATCGCCTTCCCCCATCGTCAGCCTTTCACGGTAGAACTCCACCGCCTGGGCGACCGAGGACTGCACCCGGATGTGTTCCTGGATGAAGGCGTCGAGGATGGTGTTCAGCGCGAAGGCGGCGAAGTGCGGCTCGCTCCAGTTGAAGCTGACGGCGAAGACATTGGTCTCCCGCACTGGGGCTGCGACCAGTGATCGTGCGATCGTCTCGTACAGCGCTTCCTCGGTCGTCAGGTCGCGCCGGCCGGTGATCATCTTCAGCGGCCAGGCGGCCAGGCGGGCGGCGGATTTCGCGATGTCCTTGGCTTCCGACATCAGGCGGCGCAGCGGGCTGGGCGGGGGGGCGGCGGCGGCCAGTTCCTCCAGCCGCTCGCGCAGGATCGGGTAGGCCCGTTGCAGCACCGCGGGGCTGCGCATGATCTCCACTTCGTCGTTCACGTTCTCCGGCCGTTCTGAGAACATGAAATTGCCGGCATTGACCTGCGGAATGGTGACGGTGGACAGCTTCTCCCGCCCGACACGCACCAACACACGGCTGCTGGACACATAGCTGGCGGATTCCAGGAACAGATAGACCAGCGAACACAGCACCGCGCCGAGCATGATGCCGAGCATCGGCCAGCGCCGCCGCAGCAGCGTGCGCAGCATGTCGTGCAGCGACACGCCGGGCAGGGTGATCGGCATGTCGATATCGATCGTCCGGCGCGCCGGCACCAAGTCGGGCGGCAGCGACGGCGGCTGCCTAAGGCCGCTGCCGCTCATGGCAGCCGACCCGGGTTCAGGTTGACCCGGCTGGCTTCGAAGATGAGGCCGGCACTGGCGCTGGTGCCGGTAAACAGGAACAGCCGGCGGACGATCTGGTCCACCAACCGCCCGGCGATGGCAAGCTGGCTGGGCGGCACATAGACGACCGACCCCGGCGGCACGGCCAGGTCCTCATCCAAAGCCAGCCGTTGTAGGACGTTGTTGAGGTTGGCCACCCGCAGCCGCCCCAGCCCGCCCTCGTCCCAATATAGCACCCGCACCTGGTCCATCGCGGCGAATTCGGTCGGCCCGCCGCTGGCTGCGACCAGCTGCAGGATGGTGCGGATGGGCGCTGCCGGCTGTGGCCCGGGGCGCTGCACCTCGCCGAAGACGAAGACCTGCTGGCCGGATGCCGCGGCCAGCCGGACCGAGGTCGCGAGCCCGGCGATCCGCTGGCGGTAGGCGGCCGAGGTGCGTTCGGCGACCTCATCGACCGTCAGCCCGCTGACCCGGATCGACTGCAACAGCGGCAGTGCGATGGTGCCGTCGGGCGCGATGGCCATGGACTGCGCGCGGGGCGCGGCGGTACCGGCGACCATGTTCATGAACATTTCGGCCTCATCCGTCGCGCGCATGACATGCACGGTCGAGGTCGGGTCGAGGTATTCATCGCCGTAGCGCTGCGAGATCGCACGGCTGAGGTCGGCCGGTCGCATCCCGGCGGCCAGGATCTCACCACGCATGGCCAGCGCGATGCGCCCGTCGGGGCGGACGGTATGCACCCGGTTCAGCGCCGGGTGATGCTGGAACACCACGTCGATCTGGTCGCCGACGCCGATGCGATACTCGCGCACCGTCGGGCGGCGATTCATGGCGTACATCACTTCGATCGTGTCGCCCGGTTGCAGGCGCCAGTTGCGGGTGCCGCGCAGCACGGCAGCCGACAGGTCTGCGGCCGCGGCATCGCGCCGGGCCGGGTCCGCGTCCTCAACGAAGGTGGGGGCGCCGCCGCGCACCTGGTCGAAGGACCGGCCGGGGGTGCAGCCCGCCAGGACCAGCAACAACAGGCAGCCTAGCCGATGCGGCACGCCAATCCACCTCATGCGGGGGCCCTGGCGATCCGCCCGGCCATGGCCGCCGCAGGCGCCATCTCGGCAAGCGCCGTCTGGGCCTGCGCCGTCTGTGCGAGAGCCGCGCGGAACATCACATGATGCGCCAGTGCCGGCAGCGCGAAGGCATAGCGAAGCCCCCCGGGGGTGTATTCGGCGATCAGGGCGGGGCCGTGTTCGGGCCGGGCCAGAGCCGCCAGGATCGGCCCGGCCGCAGGCGGCAGGGCCGTTGCAGCGAAACGGTCGTCGGCATCGCGCGGAGCCTCGGCCGCGGCGCGCAGTACGGCGGCGCCGCCTGGCAGCGCCACGGCGCGCGCATGCATGATGCCCAGTTCCTGTTCCTGCTTGCGCACCGCTTCGGCAATGGCCGAGGCAACGTCCCCGGCTGTCACTTCACGCGCGTCGCGTGCGCTTGCGGCGCGTGCCGCGAAAAGACAAAGCAGATGCGCATAATACGGCATGCCGCGCACCAGTCGCACAACTTCGGCGCTCGCTTCCGCGCTGAATGCCAGGCCCGCGGCGCTGGCGCCGGCGGCGACCAGCCGGGCAACCTCCGCATCCTGCATCGGCGGTACATGGATCGCGACGATGTTGCGCTGAATCGACGGCTGGTGCCCGAGCAGATCATCCAGGCTCGCGGCGACACCGACCAGCAGCAAGGTCACCGGCAGCGCCTGGTCCGACAGGGTCTTGATCGTCTCGGCCATTGCATTGCGCAGCGCCACGCTTTCCGCGCGATCGTATTCATCGACCAGCAGCACGACATGGCCGCCGCGTACGCGGGCCATTACGTCGGCCACATCCTCGGGGCCGAAGGGGCCATCGGGCAACAGGCTCGCCGCCGTGCCGGTCGCACCGGGGTCGAGCAGGCGGGGCGGCACCGCCGCCAACAGGCCGCGGAACAACCGCTCGTAGCTGGTATCGGCGCCGCAGGCCCGACGCACGGTCAGGCATCCGGCCTCGGTCGCGAGGTCGGCGAAAGCGTTGGCGAGACTGGTCTTGCCGCGGCCGCGATCGCCGTAGAGCACGACATGCGCGCGTTCTTCCTCGATCGCGGCGATCAGGCGCTTGAGTTCGCCGTCTCGCCCGATGAACAACGGACCGAGGGATCGTGGGCGGGTCGGTGTGAAGATTTCGCGAAGACCCTCGGCCGCGCTGTCGGCGTTGGCGGGGCGGAATGCGGCGACGGGTTCGACCGTCGGGCGAATTTGATCGAGGGCGCGAAACCCGCCGCCGGGCGAGGCGATCGCGCCGTCTGCGACAGTCGCTGACTTATGGTCTCCGCGCGCGGAGACGAAACGCATGATCAGGCCCACGATCCTTCCAGCAAACCCGCGCAAGCGCCCTCGCATCCCCACACCATGTCTTCTATCACATCGTTTCACCATTGTTGGCAAGCGTCGTGGCGTCTAAACCTCACTTGGCGCAAGGGATTGTGCGATCAACCGACGGGTTCTGCAAAACATGTTTGAGTCTGCAAATCATGGCTGAAGCTTCATGTCGAGCCTGATCCGGCGCGAACGCGCCAGCACCAGCCTCGATGGTTTCGCCGCGATGGTCCCCGCACGGCCGGAGGTTGTCTACCACAGTCTGATCGAAGGCTACGCCGAGGATCAGGAACGCGAGAACGCCGGCAAGGTCGAGCGCTACCTGCGCCCGATCCTCGACCGCATCGGCGCCAAGCGCTTGCTCGATGCCGGCTGCGGCGTCGGCGCCATGGTGCAGAGCCTGCTCGACCTCGGGTATGACGCCTATGGCTTCGATCTGATTGAGCAGATCCCAATTTGGGCCGCGGCCGGCCGCTCGCCCGACCGCTTCCTGGTCACCGATCCACTGTGCCTGGAACTGCCCTTCGACGACGGTGCCTTCGACTGCGTCTTCAGTTTCGGCGTGCTGGAGCATGTCGGGACCGAGGATGGCCACGCCACCCGCCGGCCCGACTACCACGCCATCCGCACACAATGGGTACGCGAATTGTTCCGCGTCGTGGCGCCGGGCGGGCACCTGCTGCTGGGCGGGCCGAACAAGGGGTTTCCGGTCGATACCGCCCATGCCCTCGATGCCGGCGCGTCGTCGGCCGAACGCTGGCTCAGCGCCCGGATCGGGGCGTCCATCCACAAGCCCTGGGGGCCTTATTTCCTATGGGGCTATGGCGATGTGCGGCGCTACCTCGACGGCCTGCCTTGCCTGATCGAGGGCCTGTCCGTGGTTGGCCTCGCGAACTACACCCGCGTGCCGGCGCCCTTCGGCGCGCTGGCCCGCGGCTATGTGCGTCACCTGCCCAAGCCCCTGCTGGCGACACCCTTCAATCCATGGGTGATGGCACTGGTGCGGAGGCAGGCTTGAACCGAGCCGGGTCCGACCCGGCCGTCACCGTCATCATCGTCACATGGAACTGTCGCGACCTCGCGCTGCGCTGCCTGCGCGAACTCGCCGCCGCCGACCTGCCGGGCGGGCGGGAGGTGATCGTGGTGGACAATGCATCGGCCGACGGCGTCGTCGCCGCCGTCGCCGCGGCGTTTCCGGATGTGCGCGTCATCGCCAATTCGGCCAACACCGGCTTCGCCGCGGCCAACAACCAGGCGCTGGCCGAGGCGCGCGGCCGCTACGCGCTTCTGTTGAACCCCGACGCCTTTCCGACCGCGCCCGACAGCCTGGCGGCGTTGCTCGCCTGTCTGGATGCCGATCCGCACCTCGCCGCCGCTGGGTGCCGGCTGATCCATCAGGATGGGCGGCACCAGGTGGGCGATGCCGGCTGGCGTCCTTGCTTCACATCCTTGTCGCTGCACGCGCTTGGCCTGACGCAATTGTTACCCAAGCGGCTGCATGGCGTGTTCCTGGTGCGGCCGGATGCGCTCGGCCCGGGCCCGGTCGCGGTCGATTGGATCTGCGGCGCCTGCCTGCTGGTCCGGATGGACGCGGTGCGCGCGGTGGGTGCCCTCGACGCCGGCTTCTTCATGTACGCCGAGGATGTGGAATGGGGCTGTCGTCTGCGCACGGCGGGATTCGGTGTCGCCTACCTGCCGCGCACGCGCGTGCTGCATCTGCAGGGCGGCACCCAAGGTGACGGCGCCTCGACCCGCTGGCTCGACAACCTCGTGCGCCTGCATTGCTTGCTCAATGGCGGCGGTGACCTGTGGCTGCTGCGCCCGGTGCTGGCGGCGGGTTTCGCGCTGCGGGCTGCGGCCTACCGCATCGCGGCCCTGCGCCCGGGCGGCGGCGCGTCGCGCGACCGGGCCGGCGCCATGTGGCAGTTCGCGCGCCACGCCTGGCGGCTGGCACCGAATTCGACAGTAAGGCCCGCGGAATGAAGGCCGGCATGGCCGAGGCGACGCGACTGCGCGCGGCGCTCGGTTTCGTCGCGGCGCTCGGGGCCGGGGCGATCTGCGTACCGCTGGCGGTGGTCCTGGGGCAACTCGAATCCCGCTACATGATCGCGGCCCTGGCGGCCCTGGCGGCCCTGGTGGGCCTTTCGCTGCTGGGCAGCCTCGCGCGGGTGCGCATGGTCCTGGTGGCGGCGCTGGCGCTTGGCTTGTCGATCGGGCTGAGCATCTCGTTCCTCCATCATACGGAATTGCCGGGCCGATACGCACCCTTCGTCGGCGGCGCCCTGGCGATCACGGCCTCCCTCGCGCTGCTCGCGGCGGCCGGATACCTTGTCTGCTGGCTGCTCGAATCCCGCCTGGTCGGGCGGCCGCGGACGCTGCGCCTGGTGCCGTTGGTGCTGTGGCCGCAGCTGCTGTTCATGGCCGCCGGCGTCTTGTCGCTGTCCAATGCGATGCACGCATCGCTCGTCTGGCTCGAGATGCTGCGCCTGATGGGGCTGCTGATGATCAGCATCGTGATGATGAACCTCACGCGGCGGGAACTGATGGTCTATCTCTGGGTCCTGGCGCTCAGTGTGGTGCTGCAGGCTGGGCTCGCCGGCGTGCAATTCGCGACCGGGCGGGAACTTGGCCTCGGCGTGCTGGGCGAGGCCAAGCTGAAGGACTATCGCATCGCGGCGGTCCAGGTCACGCGGCCGACCGGCACGATCGGCGACGCCAACATGTTGGCCTATTTCTTCGAGATCACTTTTCCGGTGATGCTGGCGATGTTCTACCTCGCGCGGCAGGACCTGACCCGGCTGGTGGCGGCGGCGGCGACGCTGGCGGCGGCGGCGGGCATGGTTGCCGCCTATTCACGCGCGGCCTGGATGACGGTGCCGGTCAGTGTGGCTTTCGTCACCCTGCGCATCCTGGGGCGGCGGGTGGTGTCGCTGCGGACTGCAATCGTGTTGATTGTGCTGACGATGGCGCTGGCCGTGGCGATGATCTGGCTTTGGCCGCTGATCGAGCGGCGGATCTTCGGCGACGATGCCGGCAGCGGCGCGCATCGCTGGCCGCTGGCGCAGGCGGCACTCAGCATCTTCGCGCAGTTTCCCGTCCTGGGTGTGGGGCTCAACAACTTCGCCGTCAGCTTCACAGCCTATGACCTCACCGGCTATTCACGGGTGTTTTACGGCGGCGACAATGTTGTGCACAATCTTCACCTATTGATCCTGACAGAAACCGGGCTGCTTGGGTTCGCCGCGTTTGCGATGATATTTGGCGCTGCCGCTTGGCTCGCCTTCACCGCCAATGGCGATCGCGTGGCGCAGGGCTTGGCCGTCGCCAGCTTCGCCGGGCTTTTCGCGCACCTCGGGCACGGCATGGTCGATCCGGGTTTTAAGCTCAGCCTGACCATATCGCAGCTGGTCGCGGCGCAGTTGGGCTTAATCGGCTGCCTGTGGCTGCATGCCGGCGATGTCGCCGGGGCCCGAACCGGTGCGGGCCTCGTCCGGCGTGACCAAGATCCAGTTGCGGCGGGGCACGACAGTTAGCCCATCGGCGATGTCGCGCGCCACGCGGACAGCGACACCGACCATCACCAGGTCACCCAGCCGGAGGGCGCCCACAACCTCAGAATGCGCGCCGATGCCGACGTCGGTGCCGAGCACGGGGCTATCGGCTGGCAGATCCGATGTCATGCCGGGCCAATTCTCCGGTCCGACGCTGCAATGCGGGTATAACGACAGCAGCGGCCCGGCGCGGCCGCAGACGCTGACACCGACGGGGTGCGGGCAAAAAAGGCCGGGTCCGATCTCGCTCGCCGGGTGGATGGTCAGGCCATAGACGGTGCGGTTGATCCGCGCCAGCAAGGCCGCCCCGCGCCGCCAGCCACGCACATGCAGCGCGCGCGACAGCCGAAACAGCACGACGCCTTGCACCGACGGCAGGATCAGGTGGGCCCAGAAGCGGACCGCCCCGACCTTGACGTCGCTGCTGGCGTTCTCCAGCACGCATCGCATGACATCCGCGCGTATTACGGCGCCCAGCCGCGTCGCGCCCAGGTCGTCGGGCCGGCGTCGGCGGTGCAGGGCCAGGCGGATCGACCGCCACGCGCCCGGGCGCGACTGAATGGTGCTGTTGGCGGGCAGGTCCTGATGCACCGTGCATCCGGGCAGGATGGTGCAGTCATCGCCGACCTGAATGCCGCCTTGGACCACGACGCGGCCACCCAAAACGCAGCGGGCGCCGATCTCCGGGAGGAACCTCAGCCCATCCCTGATCGCCTCCACCGCGCCGCGCGACTTCCCGCCGAAGCCGCTGCACGCCTCCAGGGTGCAATCCGGCCCCAGGATGCCATACATGACGATGCCGCGTGGGTTTCGCAGGATGCAGCCCGGCCCGATGACGGAGCCGTTGTCGATGTCGGCGCCGGTCAGCAGCATATTTGCCGCCCACATCAGCCTGGCCGGGGTCTTGTGTCCGTGCTGGAAGAGCCAGTGCCCGATCCGGTAGAGACGCAGCGCGAAGAGTCCCGCATGCAGCCGTGGCGGCCGCCCCAATACGCCTGCGAGGCGATCATGATCGGCGGCCATGGCCGCGCGCGTCTTCTTCCAGTCTGGCATACTGATCCCTTAGCGCCTGGTTTACCGACCTGCCCCCTCCATCGGAGAGGGTAGCGTCGCCGGAGCAGGTAGATCAACATCTGGACAGGGTTGTCCCCGCCGCGACACTGGGATGATCTGCAACACGAATTCCGTTGGCTGGCAAAGGATGCTCAATCGCATGTCATGGACAGGCCGGGCCCTGCACCGCGCAGCGCCAGCAATCGACCTCATTTTGACCCCGGCGGTCTGGGTCGCGGCGCAGACCTTGCTGATGGTCCGGCGGCTGACACCGCCGCACGCGCCGCGCGCGATGCGGGTGCTCGACCGGATCGGGATCTACCCGCTGGTCGATCACTACTATGAACCGCTGATCAACATGAACCGGCTGCGCCATCCGCTGGACCAGCCGCGCGACCTCCCCGGTATCGCGCTTGACCTTCCGGCGGCGGTGGCGCTGCTGGAGCAACTGGCGCCGATTTCGGAACTGCACGACGTCCCGGCCGCGTCGCCGCCATCCGGGCCGCCCGCCTACCACTGGGACAACACCCTGTTCGGGCCGTTCGATGCGCTGGTCCTGCATGGCATGGTGCGCAAGCACAGGCCACGCCGGATCCTGGAGGTCGGTTGTGGGATGTCCACACTCGTCGCCCTGCGCGCGGCAGCGATGAACACCGCCGAGGGAGATGTGCCCTGCGTGCATACCTGCATCGAACCCTATGAGAATCCCTGGCTTGCCGAACTGCCCGTCCGCCTGGTGCGCAGCACGGCGGAGACCGCCGACCTCTTCCTGGTCGAGGAACTGGAGGCCGGCGACATCCTTTTCATCGACAGTTCACACATGATCCGCCCGCAGGGCGACGTGCTGACCGAGGTCCTGTCCTGGCTCGGGCGGCTGCGACCGGGCGTGCTGGTGCATATTCATGATGTCTTCACCCCGCGCGATTATCCGGACGCGCTGATCCGCACCTACCGCTTCTTCTGGAACGAGCAATACCTGGTCGAGGCCTTCCTGGCATTCAACGATCGCTTCAGTGTGCTGCTGCCGCTGCACCATCTGCATACAATGCATCCGGAGGTCACGGCTCGGCTCTGCCCAGGGCAACAGCGGCCGCAAGCGACCTTGCCGAGTTCCTTCTGGATCGGCCGAACCGGCTGATTTTGCGATGAATTACGGTCGGAGCTTGGGCGCGCAGGCGATCAGCCGCGTGGTCTATATCGTGGCGGCGGCAGTCGTCTTCGTGCTGCTCGCACGGCTGCTGGGGCCAGAGCAGTTGGGCGCCTATGCCTGGGCGGTCACCTTTCTGGCGGTCGCCTGCACCCTGGCTGATCTGGGCATGACGCCGGTGCTGGCGCGCGACCTGGTGCTGACCGGCAGCGGCCGTGCGGCGTATCTCGCGAACTTCCTCGTCATGCGCTTGCTGCTGGGGCTGCTGGCGGGGGCCGTCACGGTCGTCGTGGCGGAGTTCCTGGCCCCCCCTTCGGTCCATAGGGTGCTGCTGGTTTGTGCTCCCTTGCTGCCACTGCTGGCCGCGCGCTTCTTCGATCCGGTGTTCCAGGTGATCGGCCGGCCCTGGCTGTCATTGTTCCTCGCATTGGTCTTCATGGTGGTATCGGTGGTGGCCTCAGTCGCCGCGGCGCTCACCAACAATCCGGTGCCCTGGACGGTGCTGGCCTATGTCGGGGCGGGGGTGGCCTACGGGACCTTGGGCCTGGGCCTGACGCTGCGACTGGTGCGGCCGCGCTTGGCGTCGGTCAGTGCCGCCGGTATGGCGCAAGTCGGCCGGGCGGTCCTGCCGCTTGCGCTGTCTTCGCTAGTGGCGGCGTTGTCGTCGCGCATCGACGTATTCATCGTGGCCGAGCTCGGCACACCGGAAATGCTGGGGCTGTATGGCGCGGCGATGCGCTTCGTCGACCTGGGGGTCGCCGCGGCCATCACCGTGCTGGCACCGCTTATGGCGGTCTTCGCATCGCAGTCGCGCGACCGGGCGCGGCTGCTTGTCAGCTTTGACATGATGATCAGGGTCATGGCGACGGTGGCCGTGCTGTGCGGGCTGTTGGCGATCGGCTTCGCCGCACCGGTCCTGCGGCTGGTCTTCGGCGAGGCCTTCGAGGCTGCGTCATCCACGCTGGCGCTGTTCGGCTGGAGAATCGGCGTGGTCTTCGTCAACATGACGGTCTTCGCCCTGGTTCTTGCCCTGGCGCCGATCGGCTATTCGGTCTGGAACATGCTGTTGGCGCTGCTGGTGACGGCCGCGCTGTCCTGGCTGTTGGTGCCGAGGGTCGGCATCGAGGGCGCCGCCATCGCGACCGTGGCGGCGGAGGTCCTGCAACTGACGGTCAACCTGGTCATGGCGCGGCGGGCGATCGGTCGGGGGCTAGAACCCGGCTGGTGGGGGCGCTTCCTGCTGGCGGCGGTGCCGGCCGTCTGGGTGTGCTTCGCGCCGATCCCCTTCATCCCTGCGCCGGGGCCGGCCGCGGCATTGGCGGCCGTGGCGGTGTTCCTGGGCCTGCTGGCGCTGTTGCGGGCTTTGCCGGTCAATCCGCTGCCGGCGCTGGCCGTGGCGAAGCCGTGATGGCGCCGCGCGGAATCCAGCGGGTGAGCAAGGCCTCGTAAGCCGCCAGCACGGCGGGCCAGGTAAAAGCCTCGGCGTGGCGCGCGCGGGCGGCGGCGGCGAGCGGCGCGAGGTCGGCCCCCGGCGCCAGCAGGCGGTTGAACGCCTCGGCGCAGCCTTGCGTATCGGAGAAATAGGCCATCGCCGGCCCTGCCACCCAGCGGTTGAAGGGGTTGTCGTGGGCCAGGATCGGATTGCCCGCGCCCAGCGCCTCGACCAACGAAGGGTTGGTGCCGCCGACACGGTGGCCGTGTATATGCAGGATCGTGTGCACGCGCAGGGCGCGGACCACCGCCGGATCATAGATCGCGCCCGCAAAGCGCACCTCGGTCGACGCCGCGGCGCGCACCAACCGATGGTAACGGCTGTCACCAAGCCGGCCGAGCACGACCAGATCGACCCCGCGCGGGCTCTGCGAAAAAGCCGAGACGACTTCAAGCAGGGCGTTCTCCGGTTCGGGCCGGGCGATAAAGGTCACATAGCGCTGCGGCGCGACGCCAAGCCCGGCCAGGGGGGTCGGATCGGCCGATACCAGCGCATCGGCGCCGTAGGGGATGACGGCGATCCGCTCGGCCGGGGTATGTCGGGACAGATGCGCCGCAATGGCCGGGTGGTCGGCGATCATCTGGTCGGTGGTGAAGCGCGCGGCGCGTTCGTTCAGCCAGAACCACGCTTTCACTGGGCGCGACCATTTGTCGCGGCGCCATTCGATGCCGTCCATGTTCATAAGGTGCGGTATCCGCGCCACCCGCGCCAGCATGCCGAAGACTGCCGTGTTGTAGCCAAGGGTTAACACGAGGTCGCTGTGGCGCAGCGCTGCAACCATGGCACGAAAATCGGTCTCCATTGTGCCGAGGGCGCCACCGGTGCGGGGACACACATGCGTGAGCAATACGCCGTTCCATGCGCTTGGCTGCGGGCCCGGAGCATCTGCCTGGCAGGCAACGGTGACCTGCCAGTCGCGCGCCGCGAGGTGCAGCGCGAGGCGTTCGGCGAAGGTCTCGAAGCCGCCGTGTGCTGCGGGAATGCCGCGCGTCCCGAGGATCGAGAGCCGTGCCGCGGCCGGTCGCGGTGCCCCCGCGACGGCTGCGGCTCCGTCATCGAAATGCAATAATCCCGATGACGCCATCCGCCACTTTCCTCATTCATGTCGGACCGCTTTACAGATCCACCGTGAAAAAACGCCTTGTGCCGGACGTCTCTCCAACCTACTAAAAATTCGTGTAGCAGCGCTGATGCGCACCCCAAAGTACAAGACCCGCTTAAGAACTTTCCATGATTACGCAGAATTTACCTCCCACGACAGGACGATGTCGCCACGTGTCCGATCCAGCGCTTTCCGGCCCTTGGCCGGCACGACCCTACGCCGAAGCAGCGGCGATGCAGATGGCCTTGCCAAGGCCGCGACTGCAGATGCAGGCGCTGTTCCGCTGCGGTGACGCCGCTGCCGTGGTGCTGGCCTTCGTGCTTGCCCAAATGATCGCCGGCGATCCGGCGAGCCTGCTGGAGGACAACAGGGTCCTGGTGATGCTGGGCCTCGCTGGCGCCTTTTCCTTCGTCGCGAATACGCGCGGCCTGTATCGCGACGAAGCGGCGCTGATGCATGACCTGCCGGCCGGCGGTGTCATCGGGGCCTGGCTGCAGGCCTGTGGCCTGGTCGCCCTGCTGCCGCTGCTGCTCGACACCGCCTCACCCAGCATCCTGGGCACGCTGGACGCAGTGCTGCGTGAGCGTGCCAGCCTGGCTGTGCTGCTGTTCCTGGCGCCGGCGCTGATCCTGGTCTGCCGCGCCGGGCTGATGGCGATGTGCCAACGCACCGGCTTGCGGGCGCGCGCCGCGTCCCGCGCGCTGATCTTCGGCTGCGACGATCATGCGCGGCAACTGGCCCGGTCCCTGGCGCAGGATATCGCGTCGGGGCTGGCGGTGGTCGGCTTCGCGGTGATGCCGAGCCATCGGGCGCCAGAGCAGATGGACGGGCTGCCGGTGGTCAGCCTCGACGATGCGGCCGCCGCCCGGTTCTGCGCCCTGCATGCCGATTGCGTGTTGCTGTCATGGCGCATGTCCGGGGCCGCGACGCTGGAGGAGGTGACGCGTCTACTGGCGCCGCTTCCGGTCGCGCTGAAGCTGGTGCCCGACCTCGCCTTGCAGGGCATCCCGATGCAGCAGCTCGACACCCGCGCGCCGGTGCCGCTGGTGGTGGTTTGCGCACCGCCGCCGCCGCTCTGGGCGCGGGCGATCAAGCGGGCCGAGGATCTGCTCCTCGCACCGCTGCTGCTGCTGCTGCTGATGCCCGTGCTGTTGGCGACGGCGGTCGCGATCAAGCTCGAGTCACCCGGGCCGGTCCTGTTCCGCCAGCGCCGTGTCGGCGCCGGTGAGCGGCACTTCACCGTGTTGAAGTTCCGCACCATGCATCACGCCTGCAGCGATGCGGGCGGCAGCCTGCAGACCGTGCGCCACGACCCACGCGTGACGCGGGTCGGGCTGCTGCTGCGGCGGTCGAACATAGACGAATTGCCGCAGTTGGTGAACGTCATCCTGGGCGACATGTCGCTGGTCGGGCCGCGCCCGCACGCGCTGCAGACCCGCGCCGCCGGCCTCGCGTTCCAGGACGCGGTCGCGATCTATTCGGCCCGGCACCGGGTGCGGCCGGGCATGACCGGCTGGGCGCAGGTAAACGGCTGGCGCGGTGAGACGGATACGCTCGACAAGCTACAACGCCGGGTCGAACATGACTTGTGGTACATCAACCATTGGACCGTCGGGCTCGACCTGCTCATCCTGCTGCGGACCTGTGTCGCCATGGCGCGGGGCCGCAACGCCTACTGATCTCAGGGCATCAAGCCCCGATGCCGTAGCAGGTAGTATTCATTATAGGGCCGGTCGTCGGTGATCCGCGGCGTCGCCTCCGGATCGGGCAGGATGTCGCGGACCGACACGCGCCGCGCCAGGATGGCTATCGCCACATCCTCGATCGTGCGGCCGGGGAACCATTCCATCAGGTCGATGCGCGCGGCCTCGGGCATGCGGGCCAGCAATTCGGCGGGCGTCAGCACGCGGATCGGGCGCATGGAGGCCAGCACATGCAGCCCCCAGTTTTCCACCGACCAGTAGATCTCGACATAGGGAAAGGCTTCGGCCAGCGACCGCATCGTGGCGCGCAGGATCGGCTCGTTGCCGGTCTGCAGCCACTGGTGCATCAGCCCGCCCGGCGCCAGGCGCCCCTTCACCGCCTCGTAGAATTCGCTGGAATAGAGCAGGCTCGACCCGGCGGCTTCCGGCGGCGGCGGCGGGTCCACGGCGATGACGTCGTAGCTGCGCCCGGCACGCTGCAGGAAGCGCCGCCCATCGTCGGCGATCAGCGTCATGCGCGGATCGGCCGCGATCGCGGCGGCATCGGCGTGGAAGAAACCGAAAGCGTCGATCACCGATTGCGCGAGATCGACCCCCACCGCCTCGATCCCCCAACTGCGCATCGAGCGCAGCGTGGTCCCCATGCCGAAGCAGATCGCAACGGCCGAGCGCGCCGCGCCGTGTTCGGCCAGCGAAAGATGCGCCATAACCTTGGTGATCGGCGTCAGCTTGGCGATGCCGGTGCCGTTCACCAGCAGGCCGCGGTCCATGCCCTGGCCATAGGCGACGACGGTCGCGACGTGGTCGCGATGGACCTCGCGAGGGCCGCCACGCACCACGCCCTCCTCGTAGCTGTGACTGAACAGGCCGCCGATCACCAGCAGGGCCGCGACCGGCAGCCCGATCGCCACGCGCCGCATCGTGCCGACGGCACCGCCCGACAGTGACAGCGCCGCCATCACCAGCAACGGCAATGCCAATACGATCTGCGCAACCCGCACATCCAGCACCGGCAACAGCAGGTAGCCCGCGACCAGCGGCCCCAGGATGCCGCCCAGGATGTTCAACCCGTAGCAGCGGCCGGCGAGGTCGGGGTTGCCTTGCGCATATTCATCCACGAGGCGCGGCGTCAGGTAGCCCAGGACAAAGCAGACCGGCAGGATGCTGGCCAGCACGATCATCGTGCTGGCCTGGATGCCCGGGTCGTTCAGCACCACCGGCACCAGCACGGCGATGCCGAGGGACTGCATCAACGTCGCATTGCTGGGCGCCCGCGGCGTGCCGTGCAGGATCCGGCAGGCCAGCGAGCCGAGCCAGGTCGCCAGCAGGTAGGTCGCCAGGATCATCGCGAAGGCATAGATCGTCGTGTGCAGCACGAAGGTGAAAGCGCGGGTCCAGACCACCTCCAGCGCCAGGCTGGTGAAGCCGGTGGTGAACAGCACCCATAGCCGCCAGGATTCCCCCCGGGGCCCAAGCTGCGCGGTTAAGGCGCGGGCTGCCACCACCGCCTCCGGCAGCGGCGCATGGGGGACCCTGCGGGCCAGCACCAGCGCGGTCAGCGCGATGCAGAGGTTCAGCGCCGCCGCGATCATCCAGGTGCGGGTGAAACCAAAGACCTCGACCAGCACCACCGCCGTCGCGATGGTGCCCAACATCGCGCCGATCACATTGGCCAGATACAGGAAGCTGAAACTGCGGGTGTCGTCGCGCCGCGCCTGGCGCAGGAAATCCATCATCAGCGGGAACGTCGCCCCCATCATGATGCAGCAGGGCAGCAGCGCGCCGGCGATGATTAGCGCCGACAGCAGCAGATACCGCGACGAACTGGAGGCACCCTGGGTCAGCAGCCAATCAGCCCCCGCGCCGAACATCACCGGGACGGCGAAGGCACCCAGGCCGATCAGCACCTCCGCCGCCGCATAGATCACCACCGGCGAAATGCCGAACCCTGCGCCCAGGCGCCGCGCCACCCGTCCGCCGAGCCAGGTGCCGATGCCCAGGCCCGCCATGAACACCGCCAGCACGACCGACAGTACCGGCGTGATCACGCCGAACTCGGCGAAGGCCAGCCGCACCCAGACGATCTGGTACAGCAGCCCGCAGAACCCCGATGCGACGAACAGGGCGAAAAGCGTGGCATCGAGCCCGGTGAGGCGCTTCGTCGCCGGGTTGGGGGGCTGTGGTTTCATGCGTTTGCCTCGGTTGCCGCGGCATCCAGCACCGCGGCGCTGCGGCGCCAGTCGAACTGCGCCAGATGGGCCATGACGACCGCCGGATCGGGGACCAGGTCGCCCGCGACCGCACGCCGCATCAGCCCCTGCAAGGTCGCCGCCGCATCGGCGGCGGTCGGGTCGAAATACTGCGCGGCGGCTCCCCCGGCCTCCATGATCGCGCCGTGGTCGGAGGCGATGACGGCGGTGCCGCTGGCCAGCGCCTCGACCACGGGGATACCGAAACCCTCGCCCAGGCTGGGGAAGACCAGCGCCGTCGCGCCGGCGTAGAGCCCGCTGAGCAACCCAGGGGAGGCATCGCGGAGATGCTCGACGCCAGGCGCTGCGGCGAGCGCATCGGGCAGGTCGCCGACATCGCTGTCCTCCCGCCCCACCACGACCAGCCGGATGCCCTCCGCACGCAGCGGCGCGCTGGCGGCCAGGGCGAGGCCGATGTTCTTGCGCCGCTCAAGCCGCCCGACGCAGAGGAAATACGGCTGCCAGGCGGCGATGCGCGCGGCTTCCGCGGGCGTGGGCGGCGTCGGCGGGGCGGCAGCGCTCGGCGCCATGCGTATGCGCGAGGCCGGCACGCCGTAACGTTGCGCGATCTCGGCCGCCGCATGGCGGGTGCCGGTCAGGATCGCCGCGGCCCGCCAGGCGCCGAGGCGGCACAGCAGCTTCAGCCGCCAGCGCATCAGGGTCGGGAAGAAGGCGGGGTCGCTTTCGAACAGCAGGTCATGAAGCACGAGGATTTGCCGTGTGGTGCAGAAGGGCGGCGCGACATAGGTCGTCACCAGCGCGTCCAGCCGATGCCGCACCGCCGCCACCGGCCAGAACAGAAGCAGCCGCGCCAGCCGCCCCGGCACGCCGATGCGGCGATGTTCGAAGCAGGGCGCGGGGTAATGGGCGCGCGTCGCCGCCGGATCGGCCGAATAGATCACCCAGGTATGGCCGCCCGCCGTGTATGGCAGATGAAGCAGCACATTCTCGATCCAGGTGCGGCTGCCCTGGAACTTGCCATCGAGCACATGCGCGTCGATCCCGATCCGCGCCATTTGCTGCTCAGGCGCCCGGCAGCAGCGCGCCGATTGGCGGTGATGCCAGGGCCGCGCCGAGCAGGTCGCGCATCGCCGAAACCCCGGCGAGCGTGCGCCCCGCGCGGGTCGCGGCCAGGCGCGGTCGCATTCCCGCCACATCGGGCGGGTCGGCGGCCAGGCGCTGCGGGTCGGTGAACTGCGGATCGGCCGAAAAATCCGGCCCGCCGGGCTTGGCCGCGTTCCAGGCGGCGAGGCCGGCGAGCCTTACCGCGTTCCAGACGAAGGTCGTGCCGCCGCCGGCATGGTGAAACAAGTTGCCGGCCATTTCTCGCGTGCGGCGGGCCGCGAACGGATCGACATAGACGCAGGCGATGGGCGGGCGCCGCGTCACCACCAGGTTGTTCCGCAGCACATTGTCGAAAACGTGATCGACGTTCTTGGTGAAGTCGCTCGCCAGCACCAGCTCGGCCTTGTAGGCGTGCTGACCGCCGGAATCGAGCATGTTGTCGTAGAGCGTATTATTGTCCACGCGATTCAGCGCCGCGTCGAACAGCACGATCCCCGCCCCGTCATTGCCGAAGCACAGGTTGAAATAGACCTGGTTGCGGTCGCACCATTGGTCGAGCTGGATGCCGTTGCCGTCCTGGCCGGTCGTCTCCTTCTGGCCCCAGACCACGTTGTACCGGATAATATTGTCCTTCCCGGCATCCTGCTGCGCGTCGCGCGCGAAGGTATGGATGCCGGAGGTGCCGCTCAGCCCATGGCCATTGGCCCAGACCAGGTTGTTTTCGACGATGTAGCGGTTGCCGTTGATCTCGAGGCCATGCATCGCGTTGCGCGCGATGCGGTTGCCCGCGATCAGCGTCTCCTCCCCCAGGGGTGCGTTGATCACGTCGATCGCGACGCCATGGGTCTGGTTGTCGTGCAAAAAATTGTCGAGGAACCGGTGCCCGCCACCGGCGCCGTCGCCGATCCATAGGCCAAGCCCGCTCTGCCGCACGATGCAGCCGGCGACGGTGATGAAGGCTGAGCCGCGGCGGATGATCACGCCCGAATGCCGGGTTCGTTCGATCACCAGCCCTTCGAGGCGCACATGCCGCGCGCCCTCCATCACGATCGAGGTGCGGACCACCGCCCCCGGCACACCGCGCACCACGATCGGGCGTTCGGCGGTGCCGCGCGATGTGATGACGACGGGCAGGGAATAGGTGCCGGGCCGCAGCACGACCTCATCGCCTGGGCGCAGCGTCGCCCAGGGCACGGTGGCAAGGGAGGTGATCGCGGCCCCGGTGCCGACATCCACCACGGCGGCCTCGGCGCGGTGTGGCAGGATGAGCGCCGGCAGCCCCAGAATCAGCACCTCGCCGAGTAGCACGCGACGCGAGATATCGATCATGTCACGCCTCATTCACGGCATGATGCCGTTGTCGGGCCGTGCTGCGGTCGCTAAGTTTTATCGGCATGGCAAACGATCCCGTCGAACACCTGATTCATCCCGAGTTGCCAGCCGGAGGATACCCGCGTGGCGACCACCGTATGGACTACATCGTCAGGGTCAATGCCCTTCTGCGTCCCGATATGGTGGTTCTGGACTATGGCGCCGGGCGCGGCAAATGGGCGCATGACCCGGTGCCGCTGCGCCGCTGGCTCGGTGATTTCCGCGGCCGCTGCGCCCGCGTCATCGGCTGCGACGTGGACCCCGCGATCGCCGAGAATCCGCAGGTGGACGAGAAAATTCTCCTCACCCCCGGCGCGTCGCTGCCGCTGGCCGATGGCTCGGTCGACCTGGTCTCCGCCTTCTCGGTACTGGAACACGTCGAGGATGAGAAGTTCTGGGCACAGGAACTGGACCGTGTGCTGCGGCCGGGCGGCTGGCTCTGCGCCTGGACGCCGAACAAATGGGGCGCGATCGCGCTCGGCGCGCGGCTGATCCCGTCGTCGCTGCACACCGCCGTGCTGCGTCGGCTCGAACCCCGGCGGGAGGAGGAGGACAGCTTCCCCCCGGTTTACCGCATGAACACCCAGGCGGCGCTGCGCCGGCTGTTCCCGCCCGACCGATATGAGCATTGCAGCTACCTTTATGCCGGCCGGCCGTTCTATCACCTCGACCGGGTGCCGGTCGCGCGCGCCTGGCAGGTGCTGGGCTGGCTAACGCCGACGCCGCTCAAGCCCTACCTGATGGCCTTCGTCCGCAAGCGCGGCGGTGCCGCGCCGGAAGGGGCCTGGCCCGTGCGCCAGTGAGGGCCGGGTGAGCGCCGCTGCGCCCGACATATCGGTCCTGATCCCGACCTTCAACCGGCGCGACATCGTGCTGCAATGCCTCGATGCGTTGGGCGCGCAGGACATCCCGCCAGGCCGGATGGAGGTTATCATCGTCGATGACGGCTCCAGCGACGGGACCGCCCCGGCGATCGAGGCGACGGCGCGGCGCTTGGCGCTGCCCGTCATCTGCCTGGTACAGGCCAATGCCGGCGCCAATGCCGCGCGCAACCGGGCGTTGGCCACGGCCCGCGCGCCGCTGTTGCTGATCCTGAACGATGACAGCATCGCGTCGCCGGGCATGGTTGGCGAACACCTGCGCCAGCACGCGGCTCATCCGGCCGAAGCCGATGCCGTGCTGGGCGCGCTGGCCCTGCCGGCGTCGCCGCCGCCCGGCTTGTTCGAAAGGCTGCACCACAACGCGGCGCTGGCAGCGCGGCCGGCGGGCGAGGACCTGGGCTGGGGCGCTTTCTATACCTTCAACCTGTCGGCGAAGACCGCTTTGCTCCGCCGGCATGGCGGTTTCGATGCGGGCTTGCGCTGGCATGAGGACATCGAATTCGGCCGGCGGCTGCGTGCCGAGGGCTTGCGCGTGCTGCATGCGCCCGCGGCGGTCGCGGTGCACCAGCACCCGATGGACGAGGCGGGGTGGCTTGGCATCGCGACACGGGAGGGCCGGGCGCTGGCCGCCTGGCTCGCCCGCGAACCCGCGCTGCGGGAGGAGTTGGTGCGGCTCGGGCTGCACAGCGCGCGGCTCGGCACGCGCGCGCCGCGGCACGTCGCCGCCGACCTTGTGCTGAACCCGGCGACGGAGCCAGCGGCGCTGTGGCTGGCGCGGCGATTGGCGGCGCGGCAACCGGGCATCGCCGCGACACTTTACCGCAAATTGTTCCAGGCCAGGAAGCGACGCGCGATCGATGCGGCGCTGCCGGCCGGGTTTCGTTGACGGGGAGGGGCGTCAGTCGCCCCCGCTAATTTCTGGCGAGGGCGCGGCAGTTGCACCAGCCGCCAAATCGCGCGCCGCCACTGCATCAGGTCGCGCCGGGCCTCGACATGCGGGCGGCCGGTGTTTGTAGGCGCATCGCAAACGCCGAGCCGCTCGATGCCGGCTGCCAGCCGCGGATCGGCGAAGGTGCCGAACAACCGGTCCCAGATGACAGGGATACCGAGGTTGCGGCCATAGGAATACGAGTCGTCGGAATGGTGCGTCCAATGACCGGCGGGGGGGATCAGGATCCATCGGCCAAGCCAGCCCCAGTGCCAAGGCAAGCACGTGGTCTATCGTCTGAAGGATGAGGCGGTGCTGGCACTGATGACTGCTCTGCGCCACGTCGCGGAGCGCAACATCGCGGAGGTGCAGCAGATCGTCGCCACCTACTTCGCATCCCGCGACAGCCTCGACGCGCTGACGCGGCAAGAACTGCTTGGCCGGCTGAGGGCGGGCGACGTTGTCGTGCTTGACGTGCGTCCGGAGGATGAATTCGCAGCCGGCCACCTTCCGGGCGCCGTCAACGTGCCTCTCGCCTCGCTCAATCGGGCCATGGCCGCACTGCGACGCGACAACGAAGATCGTCGCGTACTGCCGCGGACCATACTGCGTGTTGTCGTTTGATGCCGTTGAGGCACTGCGCGGCTCAGGTTTCGAGGCTCGGCGCCTTGAGGACGGGTTCCCGGAGTGGAAGGCCGCGGGCCTCCATGTCGAAGCAGCGTAGGCCCGCGTGATACCCGTCTCGCTAAATGCTTGGTTCGCAGGCGCCGGTCAGCTTGTCGGTTACCATGGCCTCACTGGCTCCATCCTGGAGACGGCTTGGACCAGGTCGCCCTCGCTCCGGCAGAGCCTACTCCACCTCTCGTACGCGCTCGTAGAACAGCCGCGCCGGCGCGCGCCGCGGCAGGTCGGCGGGAAGCACCGTCCAGATCTGCCGACGCAGCGCCGGGCCCGCCAGCGCGACCCTGACGAGCGAGCCCGACGCCAACTCGTCCCGCGCCGCGCACGCCAGTAGCACCGAGACGCCAAGCCCCGCCGCCACCGCACGCTTCACGCCTTCCGTGCTGCCCATCACCCGGGCCACGCGCATCGGGGATGCTGCGCTGCCCAGGGCCTCGGCCAGCACGCGGCCCATCCCGGTGCCCGGTTCTCCGCCGATCAACGGCTCGGCCAGGAAGCGCGCGAGCGGCACGGGCTCCGCGCCGGCCAAGGGGTGTCCCGGTGGGGCGATGCCGATGACCGGCTCCTCACGCCATGGCATCGCCTCGAAGCCCGGCCGACCGTCCCACCATTCGGTGAAGGCGATGTCCGTCTCGCCGACCGCCAGCCGTTCCAGCGTCTCGGGGTTGGAGCCGAGGCGCAGTTCCTCCTCCGCTCGCAGCAGCGGCAGCAGGAGGTAGAGGCCTGGGTTACGCGCAGCGCCGATCACGAGCGGGCGCGTTGCGAACATGCTAGCGGCATGGCGCGCGCCTTCCAACAGGCGCCGAGCGTGCGGCAGCAGCCGCTGTCCCTGCGGCGTGGGCGCACCGCCCCGGCGGCTGCGCTCGATGAGCGACACGCCCAGTTCCTCCTCCAGGCGGCGCAGATGCTGGCTCAGCAGCGGCTGAGACACGCCCAGCCGCCGGGCCGCGGCGCGGAAGCCGGCGCCTTCCACCACCGCGACGAAGCTGTTCAGCAGACTGAGATCGAGCATCAGACATCCCCCTCAATCAGGCCCGGCACGGGTTTACGCGCAAAGAAGGCCGCGAGGGATTCCGCCGCCGCCATCTCGATCGCCTCGCGCACCTGCTCGACGGCCGAGCCCAGATGCGGCGTGAACAACGTGCGCGGCTGCGCGAGCAACGCGGGCGGGATCTGGCGCGGGCGGTCCGGAAGGGCCCAGTCCTCCATGGCGAAGACGTCGGCCGCGTAGCCGCCGAGGTGCCCGGCTTCGAGGGCCGCCGCCACCGCCGCCTCGTCCACCAGCGAGCCGCGCGCCACGTTCACGACTAGTGCATGGGCCGGCAGCGCCGCCAGGTGCTTCGCGTCCAGGACGTGGCGGGTGGCGGGCGTCAGCGGCAGGGCCAGCACCAGCGCATCGGCCACCGGCAGCAATTCCTCAAGCGACACGGCGGTCACGCCCGGCGGCGCTGGGGCGCCCACGTCATGGCCGAGCAGCCGGCAGCCGAAGCCTTGCAGCCGCGCTGCCACCGCGTGCCCCACCCGGCCGAAACCCAGCACCCCAACCGTCGCGCCGTCCAGCCCCGCGCCGTAGAGGATGGGGCGCCAGCCCAGGAAGCCGCCGCCGCGCACCAGCGCATCACCCGCGCGCACATGCCGGCCGAGGCCGATGAGCAGCCCGACCGCAAGCTCGGCCGTGGGCGCGGTCAGCAGGTCGGGCACGACGCAGACGGCCACGCCGCGGCGCCGGCAGGCGGCCACGTCGAAATTGTCCGCTCCCTTCAGCGCACAGCCGATCATGCGCAGCCGCGGGCAGGCGGCGAGGAAGGCCTCATCCACATGGTCGGTCATGAATGCGAGCAATCCGTCAGCCTCGGCGGCCCGGGTGCGCAGTTCCGCGGCCGACCAAGGCTCGGGGCCCAAATTCATTTCGACGGACGCAAAGCCCTGCAGGCGCGCCAGCACGCGACCATGCAGCGGCTGCGTCGCGAGGATGCGGGGCGGCGGGGCGGGTTTCATCGAGACGTCACTCCGGAAGCCGGGTTGGCCGGGCTATACGGCCAGATGATATCAAACAGTGCAGGAGTTGCAAATGAATGATCAAACAGATGCCGCCGTCGCACTGCGACTGGTCACCGCTGGGGTTGTCTATCCGAACGGCACCCGCGCCCTGCATTCCACCAGCCTCGACTTCGCCAAGGGCGCCTTCACCGTGCTGCTCGGCCCATCGGGCGCCGGAAAATCGACCTTGCTGCGCAGCCTCAACGGTCTCGTGCCGCTCAGCGAGGGCCATGTGGAAACCAGCCATCTCGGTGCGCTGCGCAGCACGCGCGCCTGGCGCGAACATCGGCGCGCCACCGGGATGGTCTTCCAGCAGCACCAGCTCATCGGCCGGTTGACCGCCTTTGCCAATGTGCTGACCGGGCGCCTCGGCCACCACACCACCCTGCGCAGCCTGCTGCCTCTGCCGGCGGCCGAGAAGCACCTCGGGTTGGACGCATTGGAACGCGTGGGGCTGCTCGAATTCGCGCTGCGCCGCGCCGACCAGCTCTCGGGCGGGCAGCAGCAGCGCGTGGGCATCGCCCGCGCCCTTGCCCAGGCGCCCACCATGATCCTGGCGGATGAGCCGGTGGCCTCGCTCGACCCTGCAACAGCCGAGCGCGTTCTGGCACTACTGCACGACATCTGCCGTCAGGATGGGCTGAGCGCGGTCGTTTCACTGCACCAGGTCGATCTCGCCCGCCAGTTCGCCGACCGCATCATCGGCATCGGCGGCGGCCGTGTCGTCTTCGACGGGCCGCCCGATGCTCTCGATGACGCCGCGATCCGCCGCATCTACGGCGGCACCGCGCCCACCCCTGCCCACACCCCCAGCATCCTCGTCCTGGAGACCACGCCATGAACCGTCGTTCCCTGCTCGCCGCGCCGCTGCTGCTGCCAGCCCTCGCGCATGCCCAATCGCGCGACTCCTCCCGCCTGCGCCTCGCGCTGCTGCCGGATGAGAACGCCTCCACCATCATCCAAAACGCGCAGCCGCTGCGCGCGCATCTGTCGCAGGCGCTGGGCCGCGACGTACAGGTCGTGGTGACGACCGATTATTCCTCGATGATCGAGGCGATGCGCTTCGGCCGCATCGAGATCGCCTATTTCGGCCCTTTCTCTTACGTGCTGGCCAAGTCCCGCGCGGAGGGAATCGAGCCCTTCGCCGTCGGCGTCGAGCGCGGCTCGCCCACCTACCGCTCCATCATCATCGCCGCCGCGGACGGGCCGGTGAAGAAGCTTGAGGATTTGCGCGGCCACCCGGTGGCCTTCGGCGACCAGGCGTCCACCTCCTCGCACCTCGTGCCGCGCGCCACGATCCTGCGCCGCACCGGCTTGGTGGGTGAGCGCGACTTTCGCGTGGTCCACGTCGGCACGCATGATGCCGTGGCGCGTACCGTGCAGTCGGGCCGCGCACCGGCCGGCGCCCTGTCGGAGCCCATTTTCCATTCGCTGCTGGCGCGCAACATCATCCAGCGCGATCGGCTGGTGGATATTGCCTTCTCCGACCCTATCCCGAACTACCCGATGGTGATGCAGGGCAACCTTGCGCCTGAGCTCAAGCAGGCCATCCGCGACACGTTCCTCAACCTGCGCGTGCCTGAACTGCTGCGAAACTTCCGTGTCGAAGCCTTCGCCGCCACCGACGACGCCGCCTATGACGTGCTGCGCGAGACGGCGCGCATCCTGAACCTTGACCTGGGGCGGATGAGCTGATGTCGGCCAGCGCTCACGACACGATCCTGGCGTCGGAGCGCAGTTCCGGCCGCCGCCAAGCCCTACTGGTGGCGGGCGTGTTGACGGTCTGCGTGGTGGCGCTGGCCATCACGGGCTTCTTCGACGCGGCGCGGTTCGCCGAGGGCATTCCCGCGATGGCGCAGCTGGCTTCCGAGATGTTTCCGCCGGACTTCTCGCGGTGGCAGCATTGGTTGCGCCCGCTGCTGGACACGCTGGCCATGTCCATCGCGGGTACTATCCTGGCCGTGATCCTTTCCCTGCCGCTGGCCCTGCTGGCCGCACCGAACACCACGCCGCTGCCGGCGCTGGGGCATGTGACGCGGTTGCTGCTGTCCTTCCTGCGCTCGGTGCCCGAACTCATCCTGGGCATCCTGTTCGTGGCCGCGGTGGGCTTTGGCGCGCTGCCAGGAGTGCTGGCGCTGGCGCTGCATTCGGTCGGCATGGTCGGCAAATTCTACGCCGAGACTATCGAGCATGTGGACCCGCGCCCGCTTGAAGCGGCGCGCGCGTCGGGAGCCACCCGCGTGCAGGTCATCACCCATGCCGTGTTGCCCCAGGTGCTGCCACAGCTCGCGGACATCACGATCTACCGGTGGGAGTACCACTTCCGCGCTTCGACAGTGCTGGGCATCGTTGGCGCGGGCGGGATCGGCTTCGAGCTGATCGCGGCGCTGCGGCTGATCGTCTATGATCAGGTGGCGGCAATCCTCCTGACCATCCTCGCTTGCGTGGTGGTGGTGGACAGCCTGGGGGCGGCTCTTCGAAGGCGGCTTAAGTGAACGCCGAGGGGGAGCTCGCCGCGGTCCGGCGCCTCGCGGCGTCCGCGCGGGATGGGCGAAGGGAAGCACCTTCGTGGGCGTCAAGACGACCCGCGGCCGCGTGATCCTGACCCTCGCGTAAGGGAGAACCCGACCATAGGCGATCATGGTGGCGCTGATCCGCCACGTGCATGGCTTCGTGAAGATCGTGATGGGCGTGCGCTACGGGTTTTCATGGGACCCCAAGACGCTGATGTATGCCGCGGCCAAGGGGGCGGGGCCGAGCGACTGCGCAGCATGACGGCCGCTGCCGCCCTCGGGCGGCCGGGCGAGCCCGAGGAAGTCGCCCAACTCGTCACCTTCCCGCTGAGCGACCGCGCCGCCTACATGACGGGCGCGCTGGTCGATATCGGCGGCGGCCGCTGAAACCAAGAAGCTGAAACCAAAAACGGGAGAACCAGGAGTGATCCGCATCCTTCGACGCAGCGCCCTGCTGTTGGCGGTCGCGGCACCCGCCTTGGCGCAGACTTACCCGAGCCAACCCGTCACCCTGCCAACCCGTCACCGTGATCGTGCCCTTCGCCCCGGGCGGGCCGACCGATGCGCTGTCGCGCATCATGGTCGAACCCTTTGGCCGCGAACTCGGCGGCAATGTGGTCATCGAGAATGACGGCGGCACCATCGGCGCCAATCGCGTCGCCAATGCGCGGCCGGATGGCTACACGCTGCTGCTGCACAACATCGGCATGGCAACCGCGGCCCACGCTGTATCGCCGCAT